>JBPCJY010000171.1:0-4665 GCA_051004815.1 Ktedonobacteraceae bacterium | reverse complement strand
ATTTCCCTGGAACAGACGTGAGAGAGGTCCTGTAATGCGGAGCGCAGCAAAGCCTTTCGGGTCGGCCAGCAAAAAGGGACTTCGCGGCGCTCAGCAGGACAGCCCTTCTCTCCAAATATCTGCCTTTCAAGTATGTAGTGATGCCCCTGGTGGGCGTCAGGGAGAACATGCAATAAATATTAGCTTCCCGCTGTAGACGTAACCGAAACCGGCAAAGAAAACCGCTTGCACCGGAATGGTGCAAGCGGTTTCTTGCTCTACTAGAGCCACGGGAACACGGTCAAAATATCGGTGCCCCACCGCCAGTTGCTCACACCGTACGCCCAATCAGGCGTCAGTCCCACCTCAATAAACGAGCCAGAATAGCCCAATAGAGCGCCATCGGCCACATGCTCGCCTACGTAGACGCTGCTCGTGCGGATTTGCACATACATATACGGCGATCCGCCTGCATGGCTGGGATAGTCAAGCTTCCAGGTGATGTCCATGACGCATTCGCCATCCCAACATTCCTCATGGCTAAAGGTGATCGTGCCAGAACGCAGGGCCGTAATGGGCAATCCCTGCGTCCACAAATCGACGCCATGCTCCGCGTTTTGCCCGTATCGTTGAGTTATAGGGCAATGGTTCCACACAGCACACGAGCTGGCATGCGCCCGAAAGAGCGTAATACCCGCGAAGAGCGTGACGAGTAGCACAGTGAGCAGGACGAGCACCCGCAAGCGCATCAGAGATGCAAGTAGTTTGTTCATAATGGTTCCTCCTGTTTCTCTGTATACCATAGCCACTCGCATTGTTACGCTTACATGTATCGAATTATGGGAAAGATGGGCTAGATGGTGGTAAAGAAATAGGGGGCTTATTCATCTGCTTGGGGTTTCTGAATTTTTTTCATAGTTGTAACCTCTCGTTAACTCGTGATAGGAAGTTAGCTCTTTTCGGGCCTGGCAAGATAGCGTGCGAAGAGCAAGTCTAAGAATGTTTTGGCAAACTCTGGATCGTCAGTCACCTGCTTATAGAATTTGAAATGCCCATCGATCATGTCTTGGAGCAGGTCATTGACCACATGATTGAAGGTTAGACGAGCGTTCTCAGGTGGATTCACGCGCACGCTTGCTTCAAGGGCTGCATTTCCGGACAATCTTTGTTCTATTTCTCGTATACAGAGCTTATCATCCTCGGTAAAGTCAGTGCCAAAATGCTCATTCATTGCTTGAATGATCTGGGATAATGGTTCAAACTGATCCTGGCCGAGCGCATATATTTCTTTCGCCCCGATTGGCTCAAGCTCTGTTGTCCCACGGGGCAGCGTTATTTTGCCTTTGCTCGTCTGCTTGATGCGATAGGATTCGATATCAATGTTCTGCTGAATCTCTACGGGAAGACGCTCCAGGGAGGAGGGAAGCTTGCGTAATAGCAACCGGCCAAAGACATAGAGCTTTTCGAGATCGGTATCTACGAACGTGATGATCTGCGAGAGGAAGGCATAGAGACGTACATAATCGGTAAAATGGCCTTTGAAATCGGCCTTTTCCCCATCTAAAGCCTCTTTATAGCGTTCGACAATTGGTTCCAGGGCAGCATACAGCTTATCCTGTGTCTCTTTGGCGGCAAAGTAAAGCATGGCAAAACGATTGACCTCCGCTTCGCTATAGAACTGAAAATCGGCAAGTTTTGTTTGGAGATCGTAGAGCAGGTTTGGATCTGTGCCTTCGCTCAACAGCGTTTTCTCGTAGTAGGGGGCGAACGCGTTTTGCAGCTCCTCCGCTTCGTTCACGAAATCGAGCACCATGGTTTCATTCTTATCGGGATAGGTGCGGTTCAAACGAGAGAGGGTTTGTACAGCATTGACACCGCCCAGCTTCTTATCTACATACATCGTGTGCAGCAACGGCTGATCAAAGCCAGTCTGGAACTTGTTCGCGACGATCAAGATGCGATACTGGTGCTGTTTGAACGTCTCTGCCGTCTGCGTCTCCGTGAAGCCGTTCATATGCGACTCGGTATAGTCAATACCGCCGTCCTGAAGTGTGCCGGAAAAGGCGACCAGTGCTTTGTACGGATACCCCTTCTCTTGCAAATACCGCTCTACTGCCTGTTTGTAGCGCACTGCATGCAAGCGCGAACGGGTCACGATCATCGCTTTGGCCTTGCCCTCAATAAGGTGGGCCACCTGTCCCTCAAAGTGTTCGACCATCAGGGCTACCTTCTTGGCAATGGTTTGCTCATGCCCATCGACAAAGGATTTGAGGAGCAAGGTCGCTTTCGTGCGGTCGTAATGCGGGTCGGTCTCGATCTTTTTGAGGAGATTCCAATAGGTTTTGTAGGTGGTATAGTTTTCCAACACATCAAGGATGAAATGCTCTTCTATCGCCTGGCGCATCGTGTAGAGGCTGAATGCTTCATACTTGTTATCTGCACGCCGCGTACCGAAGAGTTCAAGTGTCTTTGGTTTCGGGGTGGCAGTGAAGGCAAAATAGCTCACATTGGGCAGATTGCCACGCTGCCTCATCTCTTCAGCAATGCGGTCTTCGAGATCATCTCCCTCGGCACTTTCTTCTATGTCGGCATCAGCGAGACTACCGACCGTCAAGACTGTCTTCAAACTTTTGGTGCTCTCGCCGCTCTGCGAGGAATGGGCCTCATCGATAATGACAGCAAAGCGTTTTCCCGGCAACGAGCCGATCTGATCCACGATGACAGGGAATTTTTGCAGCGTTGTGACGATAATAGTCTTCCCGCCCTCAAGCGCATCTTTCAGTTGGCCAGAGGTTGTATCAATGTTTTCGACCACACCAAGGGTTTGCTCAAATTGCTGCACTGTTTGCTGAAGCTGCCTGTCGAGAATACGACGGTCTGTGATCACAATGATGGAGTCGAAGACACGTTTATCCTGCGCGTCGTGCAACACTGAAAGCTGGTGCGCCAACCAGGAGATGGAATTACTCTTACCGCTCCCTGCGCTATGCTCAATAAGATAACGTTTGCTTGGGCCTTGCTCGCGTGCATCGGCAACTAAACGACGCACGGCATCCAGTTGATGAAAGCGCGGGAAAATCAAGCTCTTCTTGCCGGTCTTTTTCCCTTTATCATCCAGGTTCTCGATCTCCTGGATGAAATGCTGCACCAGGTTTAGTACGCTATTGCTGGCCCAGACGTTTTCCCACAAATAAGCGGTGGCAAAACCTTTCCAGGAGGGTGGATTGCCCGCGCCACCATTGCGACCTTTGTTGAAAGGCAAAAAACGCGTGTCAGGGCCATCGAGATGGGTGGTCATGTAGATCAAATCAGGGTCAACCGCGAAATGAGCCAGGCAGCGACCAAAGGCGAAAAGCGGTTCACGAGGGTCGCGATCCAGGCGGTACTGTTGGATCGCGTTCTGCACATTCTGTCCGGTGAATGGATTCTTGAGTTCAGCGGTAAAGATGGGTAAGCCATTGAGGAAAAGCACAAGGTCCAGGCTATTATTGTTTCTCTCGCTATAGCGCAGTTGGCGCACCTCGCTAAAGAAGTTCGCGGAGTAGAGTTTTAGCACCTCATAGTTCAGGCCGCTTGATGGTTGAAAGTAGGCAAGCTGGAACTTGCAGCCATTGGCCTTGATACCTTTCCGCAGGACGTTGAGCGTACCCCGCATGCGCACCTCGCTTGCCAGGCGCAGAAAGAATGCTTTGCGTGCATCAGCCTCATATTGTCTCTTGAACTTTTCCCATTCTTTGGGCTGGGTCGCATAGATGAAGTTCAGCACATCTTCAGGAATGAGGCAGTAAGCCCTATCATAGTCATTTGACGTGCGCTTATGATAGCTGCCAGGTGCGACATCGTCTTGCGCCAGGTTACTCGTGGCAGTCCCATAAAGAGGACGAGATTGATGCACCGCTGATTCAGGAGAATCCGGGGAAGCAGATTTCTCGTTGGAGAGAAGTACCTGCTCAATAGTCTCTTCGAGGTTTTTTTCTGAGGTGTCCATGAATGCCTTCTTACTTATCTCTCTGTGTGTTTTCTTTTAGCCGCCGTGAATGCTGATTTCTTTTTGCCGTGCATAACGGAAAATTTCTCCAGGATTGGTCATTCCTTTGGCTCTTGCTTCTTGCGCCCACGCGCTCATTTCATATTTATTTTGGTAAAGTCGGTTGCCGCAAAAGATATGGCGTTGTTTAAAGGGTTTTGGGGTGATTTGCATCAATTGTACGCGAGTAGAGAGATCGTAGGTATGTTCAGGCCACCAGGGTGTTGTGAGGATATACCTTGGATGGTGTACCCAATCGGGGCAAGGGACGCTGTAGCAACCACAGAGGAACTCGACTGAGGCTGCACAAAAGGCTCCCCAGCGGCGCGTATGCTCGGTGTTGTGTTCTGGTTCTGTTAATGGATCGTTCACCAATGCGAATCGATGGTCCTTTGCGTAGCCATACCAGGCATTTCTAAAGTTGCCTAAGGCAATCCAGGGATCTTCTCCGGAGCAGATGTGTTGATAGGCTCGTGCCATGGTTTGCACTGTTTTCATGTTTGGTAGCATGCCTAAACTCCGTAAACAATGTTACTAGCATTTCACAGGGCTTGTGAATGATTGCCAGGGCGACGGCAAGGGGGTACCCCGCTATGCAATAAAAGCGTGTAGAAAAAGGCACACACTAGCGTAGGGGGGGACACCTCTGTTCCCCCCTG
>JBPCJY010000170.1:0-28188 GCA_051004815.1 Ktedonobacteraceae bacterium | reverse complement strand
TGTTTCGTCTACGCTCGCACCGGCATGTGCAGCGAGCGGAGGAAGGACGTGAGTCGTGCGTGTGAGCCGCTTCGTCCGCTTCTCGTCTGCTGGTCTCGGCAAAATTGAGGATATCCTTTCGGCAGTTTATATACAAACAAAACTGAATCAATCAACAAAACATGTGATGGAGTGACAGTATTGCTCCATCACATGTTTTGTTGCCATGAAAAGGTGGCAAGGTGAGTGCTCGCCTTGCCACCTTTTCATGGCAACAATGAGACATCGCGTCGTTTGTGACGCCTCAAGCTGTACTCTCTAGCTTCGTCGTCGCTTGCGCAGTAACAGAAGGCCGACCAGCACTCCAATGCTGACACCAATGAATAATGTGCGTTGTTGCCGCAATCCTACTGCTTTATCTGGTACCGGTATTTGATAGAGTCCACCTGCACGATACGCTTCGTCTATTAACTGCACAGGGTGAACAACATCCATCGGTAAGCCGCGCTCGCGTACTCCAAGGGCGATCTGCATCATACAGCCAGGATTGCCTGTGGCGATGACGCTGGCACCTGATGCAATGATGTTATCCATCTTGCGCTGCAAAAGCGTTGCGGCCATTTCCTGGTTGGTGATGTTATAGATACCGGCACTGCCACAGCACCAATCGGCCTCTTTAAGATTGACCAGGATGATACCAGGAATAGCCTGGAGCAGTTGGCGCGGCTGTTGTCGAATCTTCTGCCCATGGACAAGGTGACAGGCATCGTGGTAGGCGACGGTACGGGAAACTTCTCCCATCTCTTTGTTCCATGGAATACTGGTCAAGAATTCAGTGATATCCTTTACTTTCGCGCTGAAGGCTTGCGCTCGTTGTGCGTAGGTAGGATCGTCTCGCAAAAGGTGTCCGTATTCTTTGAGATTTGAGCCACAGCCTGCCGAGTTAATAATGATAGCATCGCAATCGTACGGCTCGAACACATCGATATTATGCCGCGCCAATTGTCGCCCACGTTCAGCTTCACCGGCGTGAACATGAAGTGCGCCACAACACTGTTGTTGTGTTGGAGTGACGACTTCGCAGCCATTGGCGACCAACACGCGAATTGTCGCCTCGTTGATATCGCGGAAAACCTGGTCCATGATGCAGCCACTGATAAAACCCACGCGGTAGCGTTGCTTTCCCATGGCAGGCGTTATTTCTGGCAACAGCTTTGGTAGTAAATCACCACCAACATCAGGCATTAGTTCTTCAGGTGTTTTGATTTTGCCCTGCAATGGTGTGGGCAGAGCATTGGCGAAATCTAATAAGCCGGTGCGCTGTACCAATGTCTGCAAGCCCGTGCGTTGATAGAGCTTTAAACTCGCAAAGACGAGCGATGTGACAAGGCGCGAGGGCAACATGAGATCAAAAAAGAAACGACGTAGCCCCCTTTCAGTGAAAGACTCGAGGATAGGAGATGTTGGCAAATGCGTATGGAGCGGGTAATTGCTATCGCCTTCAGCAATTGGCTTTTCAAGCTCCCTGGTTTCCTCATCAGCCTGTTCAAGCAGATATGGCAGTGAATGTACTTCTATTTGTACCTGTTCGCGAGCTGCTTCGATGAGCTTACCAAATTGTACTCCGGAAGGACAAGCAGTTTCACAGGCGCGGCAACCAAGACAGCAATTCATGTGCTCGATAAAATCGGCGGAAATTTCTAGCCGCCCTTCGGCCACAGCCTGCATCTGGTAAATACGTCCACGCGGGGAGTCCATTTCGACACCAAGTACCGCATAGGTAGGGCAGGTAGGGAGGCAAAAGCCACAATGGATGCATTGCCGCATTAAGTCATAGGTGTGGGTTTGACGGCGTAATGGCCCTATACTGGGTGGAGTGATGTTCCGTGTTGCGGACCGTGAATCAGGTGTTTCGAGCGACATACATACCTTCCTTACTAGTGATACATGGCATCACCCACGCGTAGGATGAGGCTTCGCGGTGACAACAGTGACTTCCTGGCGATTATGAAAAAGCTGCCGCGCCTGCACGATACCATAGTTCTTCTCCAGGAGGCTCAGCGCATGCTGCAAGGTCGTCAGCGGGTTAATATCCTGAGTGGCATGTGGCAACTTGAAAACGCTGATGACAAAACCATCGCTTTGTAAGCAGCGCGAAGCCAGTCCCAGCAGACGAGCCGCGTCTCGTGCATCCATGCGCATATCGTTGACGATTACATCAAAGCGTTGGTGTGCTCTGACCGCATCTTCCAGATAGAATTCTGCATAACCGCGAAAATGTTCCAGCCCCGGCAATCCCTTGACGCGTGGATCAAGGTTGGCCGGGTCTACCGCGACCACCTGCAATCCAGCTTCTACGAGTAGGCGTGCCCACCCACCAGGGGCTGCACCCAGGTCTAACACACGTCCGTGCGCTGGCAGTGCTACGCCAAATACCTCTAAAGCTTCCAGGAGTTTAAATTCCGCACGACTGATCTGTTCAGGAGTCTGCGCGAAGTGGCGTGCTCCTCCGGGCCAGGCACTCAAGTTCTCTTTGGCGAGCGAAATGCCCAGATATGCCTTGTCGGCTGCACAGAGTAAAGAAACAACGATTTGTGGTTTTTTGATGGCTTCGACCGCCCCCGTTTCCTCGGCAATGGCTGTCGCGAGTGCTTGATTGAGCAATCCACTACTATATGGCCGTTTGACTGCGCTCCCCTCAGCCTGTATGATGCGCGTTTGAACGGCGAAGCGTTGGCCCCGTTCAAGGTAGTCGAAAGTGGGGAGGCTAGCAACGGCTACTGCTAGCTCGCTCACGTCCTGCTCGGTATTTTGTAGCGGCACGATAGCTTGTACAGGGGCCAGGTGCCGTACAAAAATAGGATGCTGCTCGACAGTTAACCGCATCAGCGAGGTCACATCAGGTGCCGTACACAATGCAATGCCGGGAGCCAGCAACTCGCTTTGTGTCAGTCGTTTATCAAGCCGTTTGAGTTCAAATAAGCTTGCATCCAAAAATTCAGGATGCGCGGTAACAATAAGTAAATGCTCTTGTATCACAATCCCCCCACAAAACGCCCTTTAACAAACGTTCCCTTTGGATCAAATTGATTTTTCAGTCGTTGCATCAGATAAAAATCGGAACCTGGTTCGCCCCATATATTGATCTGTCGTTTGAGTTCAACGGGGCAACGTTCTACCACCAGGCTACCTCGTGCCTCGCCAGCATGCTGACGGAGTGCGCTAATCGCCTCGACAAGGCGTGCTGTTGCATCGCTGGGGCGTAGTTCGATATAGAGAATGCCGTTTCCCGCGTGTGCTACAATCGCCGCTTCAAGGTCATGACGGCGACAGATATGGGTCACTTTCTCAAGATAAGGAGCAACCTGTGATACCAGGATAGCCACTTTACAAGTCACTGAGCCTTGCATATGTTCACGCACGGCCTCCCAAAAGCGCGTTTGTGCTTCTCCTTCCAGATCATCACCCATCAGGACTCCGTGTTTGCGAGCCAACAAGCGCGTCTCATCGATCTGACGATCAATGGTTGTTACACTGCCTTCAAAATTGATGGCGAGTGTATAGCCGTTGGTGGGCAGGTTTATACCGAAAAAGTCGCTCATGTCGCTGGCGGCTCCTGCGTCAATGAGTTCCATAGCACTGGGCGTCATTAAGGAACCGAGTACCGCGATGACCGTCTGCATGGCGTCTGCCGCATTGGTATAGGTGAGCAGTAGGGTATGCTCTGCCTGTGATAGCGGTTGCAGCTTGAAATTTGCTTCGACAATGACGCCAAGCGTGCCGAGCGAACCGATATAGAGCTTATTCAGGTCGTAGCCAGCCACATTTTTCACGACACGTCCACCACTACGCGCCACTTCGCCGTTGGCCTGCACAACCTGTAGACCGATGACTACGTCGCGAGCAGAGCCGTAGCGCAATCTTTTGGGTCCACAGGCATTAGATGCCAGCAAACCACCTAACGTAGCCTGTTGTGCGTCTGGTGGGTCGAGGGCTAACCATTGGCCCTTGGTTGCAAGCTGAGCCTGGAGCGCAGCCAATGTCAGCCCAGCCTCGACTTGACAGGTGAGATCAGGAGCTTCGTACTCTAACAATCGTGTTAACTGCGCTGTTTCGAGTAGCACATCAATGCGCTCAGGCAGTCCACCAACGCTCATACGTGAGCCACCACCTCTGGTGAGCAGAGAAAGGTCATGTTGACTGCTTAAAGCCACAATTTGTGCCACCTGCTCTACGGCGGTAGGCGTTACAACAACACGCGGTAACAGGCCATCAACCGCGTAATTGCGTAAATCGTCGGCTACGTTCGTTATCTGGCGCTTCGGCATGTATTGTTGTAGAGCCGTGATAAATGTTTCGACCTCATCCATGATTGTCTCACTATCTCTGCCTCTGGCAATTTTACAATTGTTTGATATCGGCACAACGTCCTGGCATCGGGAAGAGTTTACCAGGATTAAAAAGTTGCTGGGGATTCCAGGCCTCACGCACTTTTTGCATCACGCGCAGATCGACCTCGTTGAAGATGAGTGCCATCTCCTCTTGCTTCTCTATACCAACGCCATGTTCGCCAGTAATGGTTCCCCCTACCTCAGCACAGACCGCCAGGATTTCGTGTCCGGCCTTGCGGACACGTTCAACTTCTCCAGGCTTCTGTGAATCGAACAGTACCAGGGGGTGCAAGTTGCCATCCCCCGCGTGAAAGACGTTCCCTACACGCAAGCCATAGCTTGCGCAGATTTCACTGACGCGTCCTAACACATACGGGAGACGTGTGCGTGGTACCACACCGTCTTGCACATAAAATTCAGGGCTAATGCGTCCAACAGCACCGAAGGCGTTCTTACGACCGGCCCAGAATAGTTGGCGTTCCGTCTCATTGGCGGCGATGCGTACAGCACGAGCATGATGCTTGTGGCAGACTGCCTCAATTTGCGCGACCTGTTCGGCGACACTGTCACGTACTCCCTCGGTCTCCATCAGGAGCACAGCGGCGGCATCCATGGGGTAGCCAGCGTGCGTATCAGCTTCGACCGCCTGTAAAATCAACTGATCCATCATTTCGATTGCAGCTGGAATAACGCCACTGGCGATAATGTCAGAGACAGTGTTTGAGGCATCATCCATCGTGTCAAAGACCGCGACCATCGTTTTCACGGCTTCAGGTAAGTGGACAATACGGACAATAATTTTTGTCACGATACATAACGTACCTTCAGAACCGATTAAAAGGCCAGTGAGGTCGTAGCCAGGCGTATCATATGTCCAACCTCCGACCTGAACCACCTCGCCCTCCGCTGTGACGATTTCCAGGCCCAGCACATGATTGGTGGTGACACCATAGAGTAACGTATGAGGCCCACCAGCGTTTTCACCGACATTGCCACCGATAGTGCATGAGCGTTGGCTACTGGGGTCTGGTACATAGTAAAACCCTTGCGGGTTTAAGGCGTTGCTCAGGTGCAGGTTGACCAATCCGGGCTGGACTATCGCACGGAGATTGTCATAATCGATCTCCAGAATACGGTTCATGCGTGTAAAGACGATGATAATACCGCCGTAAATAGGGATGGCCCCACCACTTAGTCCTGTGCCGGCACCACGCGGCACAACCGGTACATGGTGGCGAGCAGCAATCTTGACAATGGCGGCGACATCTTCTGTTGACGCTGGTAACACGACAACGTCTGGCACACTACGATCAATGGAGGCATCATATTCGTAGAGCATCAAGTCATAGGGAGAATGCAAGACGTAACGATTACCAAGTAACGCACTCAGTTCTTGTACTACTTCCGCTTTTTTGGATGGTGTTATGCGCTCGTAAAGAACGGATGTAGAGGGTGGAGGTAGTTCTGTGATGCTCATGAATTGATCCTTCTGAGATGGCTACACAGTTGGCTGTGAGAAATACACAATTATGTTTACTTCATACCATGATAATACCATGCATATTGATCTATGGGAAGATGCCATACCTCGCCATACTTCACGTCTTTCAGCGTACCATTAAGGCTAGAAAGCGTCAAGTTGATCGATAGAGCCACCAGCACCAGAACAGTGTTAGTGCGAGGGCGATCACGAGGATGGTTAGTAAGATACGTCGCGTTGTATCGAGTCCGACATTACCTGTAGACGAAGGAGCAGACGATGACTGCAAGAGGGTAGCGGTAGGTATAGTAGCTACAGTGGGGAGTTGCATATTGCTCCATTGCGGCTGCCTCCCGCTGACGAGCACCCTATTTGTACTGCTTGTCCTTGTCGGCGTCATAAAACCTCCTTGCCCAGTTCCGCTCCTACCTCCGTTAGACGAAGATGTAGGCGAGGATGAGGCCGAAGTCGTGGGTGTTACTACAAACGAGGTATTGCTGGCATCAATAGTGGGTAGCGTGCTTATTTGCCAGGTAGAAGCTCCATCGGCTGTGCGAGCATAGGACTGGTCGAGGCCGAGCAAGGGAACGGAAACCTGATCAACAATAACATTGGAAACAACCAGCTTCAGTGTAGGTGTGCTTGTTTCTTTGAAAAAAGAGTTCATATAATATGGAAAGAGAACGAGATAACCATGTGCAGCTATTGATGCCCCAAAGGGCAGGGTAGAAACAGCCGTATTCGTGTCATCTGCAATTGTAGCGTGAGCGGCATAGAGATTGTAGGGCTGGTTCTGTGTATTGTAGAGCTCAATCCAAGAGTCGGTTGCGGTAAAATAGGCATTATGCTCGGAGCAATTCCAGGTCGAGTGAGGATTGAGTAGGACTTCGTTGATGACAATAATGCCTGAAGCCGCTGGTGCGGGCGCAGGAGAACCTGGAATGCCTGGTGGGACAGGCTGAGCACAACCATGGCCGCCTGCATAGGAGGTAGGAAGAAGGGGCGCAGTGATACATGCGAGCAAGAAAACGGCGAGTGCAGCCACAATATAGTGCATAATATAGCGCACAATATCACCTCTACATGTTTTTTGCATTTTAAAATAACCAGGCTAAAACACTGTTAGCCTGGTATGCCCATTTGGTTAGATGTAGTTAATACAAGTATTTGTATTCGACCCCACGTTTACGCGAGAATCGTTGATCGATCAGGCGGCGCATTGCTCCAACACTGCTCTCGCCGAGGGTGAAAGCAATGATTGAGCCGATAATAATGCCGCAGACACCACCGAGTGCGATCCCTTCAAGAAACATACGATTACGAAAAAATGTCATCGTCGCCACCTTTTCCTGTGAGATTGAGTTATTGCAGGTACACTACCGTTTTTGCTTCACTCCAAAGGCGTTCCAATCGGTAGTATTCCCGTTCTTTGGCCCCAAAGATGTGTACGATGACATCGCCAAAATCTATTAGTAGCCAACCAGACTCGGCAACTCCTTCTCGATGAAGCACATTGGCTCCCTGTTTTTCTAATTCTTCGTCAATTGCAGTCGCTATGGCCTGAATCTGACGCGGATTGTTCCCACTACAAATGACAAAGTAGTCAGCGATAGTAGTTACATCCCGGATATCCAATAAGATGATGTCCGAGGCTTTTTTGTCAGATGCGGCATCTACTGCCACCTTTGCTAACTGAGCAGGGTCTAACAGAACTCCCTCCACAAAAACTCCCTTATGCTCTATTTAATAAGAACAGCTTCTGCCACATGCATTTTTTGCATATGACGATTACCTACATGTCGTTGTACCCGCATTATAGCATGGCAAAACGCCTTTTGTTAAGAGGTTAACGGGTTAAAAACACCCTATCCTCTAGAGTAATTACGATCTTCCAGCACTATTGGTTGGAAGATGCCATTAAGCCTAGCCATATCTCCTTAGTAGTATGACGTTCCAGCTCGGCATTATGTAATATTTCGGCACGTAATTCGCCCAGAGTACCCCACCCCTCAGCTTCGACATCATATTTATGAATTGTTTCCTCGTTGCGTTGCCCCACCCAAACAAAGGTGTCATCAGAGAGGCTCGCATATTTGTCAACGATGGCTCGCAAAATCTCACGCACCACATCTTCAACAAAGCGCGGATGGCTATGTGCTTTGTTGACGATATACAGCTCATCGGGTCGTTTAAGCAAGGCGTAATTCTCTGAACTCATAGCACTCTCTACCAGAGCGATCAGGTCTTTAGCCTCGATACTCTGCTCAGTGCCAATCAGCAGTGTTGCCCGGCCACGCTGATTATGTGTTGCTAGTGGTGTCACGTCCAACATCTTTTCGATCACGTCGGTGGGAAAGCCTTCTTCCTGTAGACGCAGACGGGCAAATGAATGTACCATATCCTGGGCGCATGGACAGGCAACCATGCCTTCAACTTCGACCCCGATCAAGTGTTTGCTGCCATCTTTAGTAGCAACAGCCTGGGCTAATAACCCATAAACTTCTTGCGTGCGCCGACCTGAGACCGGTGTCCATTTCTGCAAAGGCAGTGATGTGCGAATGTAGACCTCGGCACGAGATACTTGCTGTTTCCCGATAATGGTCTGCGCGATATGTTCCGCCAGCAATTCGATCTTTGGCCACGTATTCGATGCAACCTGCTCGATCACCTCTTCCAGTGCATCACTGAAGCGCGACATATGTGCGCCTGCCTGTCTCGGATTGAGGTCGGCATACAGATCAAATGTCGCATCAAACCACTGTTGGTGCTCCTCGTCCCCAATCAATAAGGCTTTTCGCACTCCCACAACACCGGTGCGACCAAGACGAACATGAACAGCTGGTTTGCCGCTCTGTATATCTCTATCTAATGCTATACGTAAGTTTGCCGCTATCTTTTTCACACCATTCTGTGAGACAGTTGCCAATAATTCCTCTACCGTTTGCCCACTCCCCGGGTCAATGAGATCAGGAGCAATTTCAGCTAATGGCACAAGCACAAAGGCACGTTCCGCCATACGGGGATGGGGAACAGTGAGATCATCTTCCATCAGGCGGAGATCATCAAAAAAAATGATATCAATATCAATAGGCCGTGGGCCATTACGGACGGTAGTTTGACGCCCAAGAGTTGCTTCAATGCCCTTCGCGTATTTTAACAGTTCCTGTGCGGAAAGTTGTGTCGTACCACTGCACACCATATTGAGGAAACGAGGTTGCTCAAGATATCCGACCGGTTCCGTTTCATACACAGATGAAACAGCGGAAACAGCCATAATCTCACGCAATTGTTGTATTGCGGCAGAAAGATGCCCACGTCGGTCGCCGAGATTGGAACCGAGTGCCAGGTAGACAGTATGTGTTGCAGTAGTCGTATGGCTACTCACAGGAAACAGCGGTGAAGCAGTGGTATCAAGACTCATGTAAAATGTAACCTCTCTAAAATGTGTTCGTATCTATCATATGTTATAACAAGGGAGAGGTTCAGAATCCTTCCCATGTATATATAATACGTTCTAATGAGCTAGGAAAATGACAAGTAAGTACGGGGAAATGAGGCATCACTTCTGGAAAACCCATATATTACTGAAAATGGCCTCGGTACCACCATGGCTATCGCCCCCAACTAAAAAGCCTATCAAGCCAGACATATAGAGTGTATCGCTAAAGTCGGTGACGATGAGTTGCTTGTTGATATAAAAGCGGAAATGCGCATTTGTTGCCAGGATTAAAAAGGTATTGGTGTGTCCATAGCCACTGAGAATAGCGTTAGAATGCGTCCAGTCAATGAGCGTCAACCATGCCTGTGGATCATTGCTCAATGCTCGCACAAAACGGTAGTCGCCATTGTTTTTGATCTCCAGCACATAGAATTCATTGCCGCTAGGACTGAGGCGAAAGATAAGGCCACAGAAGTCGCCGCGCAGCAATTGCGCCTGGGCCGTAATCACCACATTGGAGAATTGTTGTTGATTGGAATAACACCACGCGGCACCAGGCGCGGCATAACTACGAACATGGTAGCCCTGTGCCGAGAAATAGCATTGATAGCCATCGTCTACCCAACCGCCGCCTTGAGTGTCCAAATCATCTTCGTAGAGCACAGTACCCGCTCCAATAGCCGCGGTGATACCAGCAGTGGCCTGGACGCGGGATTGTGCCGCCAGAATCGCTTGCATTCTTGCCTGTGCTGTAGTGGTAGCTGAGAGACCGGTAGCCGTTTGCTGGACGCCCAATGTCTGCGTTTGTGTTTGCTGCCCCGCTTTCACTTTTGGAGCTGGCCGTGCTAGCCAGGAGATGCCCATAGGTATAATGAGCGACAAGATGAGTAGGCAGATCAAGGCGGCAAAAATAGGACGTACATTCCGCTTTGAGCGGAAGTTCTCTGTGGCGGAACCGTTGCTAGCATCCGATGGGTGGGACTTGCCAATTAAAGGATAGAATAAGCGCACGGCACGCGGGAGTATGGTCTCTCGTTCAGTTTCTGGCAGAATGCGCGTAATAGCCGATGATGTGTTAGCTTTCTGCTCAACTTCGTTAACGGAAATGCTCTCATGTGTTACTATGGGTAGGGTGTCTGTTTCAGAAACAGTGGGTTGTGCCTGTTCGTTTTGCAGTGCTTTCCAATAGGCACTGGATAACGCTTGTGCCTCTTGATAGCGTTCGTTAGGGTCTTTCGCCATCGCTTTCATGATGACCTCTTCAACGCTCAGAGGTATCTCTTCGTTGAGTTCACGCGGGGCTGTTGGTTGCGTCTGAATGTGTTTGAGTGAGATGGCAACAGGCGATTCTGCCATAAAGGGGACGCGCCCAGTCAACATTTGATAGAGGATGACGCCCAGCGAATAGATGTCGCTGCGATAATCGTTCTGGCCGTTGGATTGTTCTGGAGCCATGTATTCGGGAGTACCAACCATAGCACCCGCGCTGGTGAGAGATTCCGCGCCCATCATGGCCTTTGCCAGACCAAAATCAACAAGATAGGCATAGCCATCGCGCCGCAGCAAGATATTAGAGGGCTTTACATCGCGATGTACAACGCCATGATCGTGGGCGTATTGGAGCGATGAGGCTATTTGATCGAGAAAACTTGCGGCCTCTTCTAAAGAGAGTCGCTTGCGTTTGAGCAGATATTCGCGAAGGGTGCCGCCCTCGACATAGGGCATGACCAGATAGTACCAGGGACGTTGTTCACCAAAATCATAGAGGGGAAGAATATGATCGTGAGAAAGCGTACCGACAGCGAGAGCTTCGCGCTCGAAGCGTCGTACAAAAAATTCATCGCGCCCATACAGTACTTTAATCGCAACTTGCCTGCGCACGCGGCGGTCATAGCCTAAATAAACCTCTGCCATGCCTCCCTGGGCTAAGCGGTGACGCAATTCGTAGCGTCCCAACGTTAAACCTTCTATCCCCTTCATCACTCCTCACTCCTACCTATCCACACTGCCTGGTTTATATAGCGTTGCATCTTATTGCTATTGTTATTTTTTACAACTGTTATTTGGCGCAGTCAATTATTGAGAATATCCTTGCTTCTACCATCATACCATAGCTGTAAACGAGGCAGAACAAGTATTTGTTCTACCTCGCTCAAATATGTTAGCTTGGTATCCAATAGCGTTCTAAATGGACGGTCTGCACTGGGCGTATGCTGTATGTATAATCTTCCATCGCTTTACGCATATGGTTTCTGTCATGAAAGTTTAATTGCACTTGCGATGCGTACATCTCTGAAGCTTCCAGGCGCAGTGGTAACATTTCGGACATCTCCACGTATGCTGGCTCAAAGGCCCCGCCGATAGTATGCATACGCTGTTCCAATGCACCCTCTTGTAGGACATAGGGGAAATCCTCGTACAGTTTGACGGTCGCTCCACGCTGAACCAGTCGATCGACGGCGGACGTAACAATCTGATGATCGACATGTCCACCAACACCGAGCGGAGCATACCAGACGACGTCGGGAAGGCGATCAGCTAGCTCAATCAGGTCTTGGGCCAGTTGTTGGTCAATGTCGATGTCGGCAGGATGAACCTCGCCCCCAATAAGCTGGCTATTTGAGGTATAGTACGGCGGATTGCCACGATAGACAGCATCGAGGTAGTCGAGCCAGAGATAATTCGCGCCGAGGAAATCCAACGCAGCGGCATCTTCTTTGCGCCGATTTTCCATCAAAGCTGCCGGATCGAGGTTGCTCGCACCCATACCCTTCTGCACTGCGAAAGCGAACGGGCTGACCGTCAATCCCTGTGGGGGTATACCGCCGAAGACGGTAATGACTAATGGACGTAACCCATTACTGATCTGTACCGCTAAGGTACCGCCGCAGGAGTAAACGACATCATCAAAATGCGGTGAGAGGAAAATATGCCGAGAACTCGTGGTTATATCTTTGAAACTTGTGAGTCGCAACGGTGTGCTCCTTTATAAAAATATAAAAACCCTCACCCATACTGTAGCACAAAGGCGTTCATTCATCCACTATGACGGCCATTTCTATGCACGAATGGGCAGGTGTGTTACGGTAGGCGAACACCTTCCATCGTGCAATCAACCAGCCCATCCTTTGCCAACCCATCAATGAGTTTTTGTAGCCAGGGCAGATCTTCTTCGCTATAGGTTGGTTTGATTTGTAGGCCTACATCGGCCAATTGCATGCGTGTATCCGTCGGTAAAGAACGCAGCAAAGAGACGACGCGCCCCCGAAAATACCGATTCGTGCTCGTAAACGGTTGCGCCTGATAATCTGCCTTTTTCTCGGCAACTTTGCGCAACTGGCGTAAGACAGTACCCGATGGGAAAAGGCTATGCTGGCTCATTTCACTGTACGCGAGACAATTTTCCTGTAGCGGACAACGGGTACATTGCGGATTGCCGCTGCTACAGATCGTGGCTCCCAGGTCCATCAAGGCCTGGTTCCAATTGTAGGCTTCGCCAGCAGGTAGTACCTGTTCCGCCAATGATAGCATTTGCGCATCATTGAGCCGGGGTTCTGGCTGTTCTAAGCCAAGAAAGATGCGGTGGAGTACGCGTCGTATGTTGGTATCAACGGTAGCAACTTGCTTGCGATAGGCAAAACAGGCGATAGCTCCCGCGGTGTAGCGACCAATGCCTTTGAGCGTGAGCAGTTCTTCAATCGTATCAGGTATGCGTCCATTGTATTTGGCTATCACCTGGCGTGCGATGGCTTGTAGGTTGACCGCCCGCCGATTATAGCCCAGGGGAACCCATACCGAGATAACATCAGCCGTGGCAGCAGAGGCCAGGTCAGCGAGCGTTGGAAAAGCCGCTAAAAACTGCAAATATTTGGGTAGGACGCGCTCGACCTGCGTTTGTTGGAGCATGATCTCTGAAATAAGAACAGCATAGGGGTCATGTGTGGAACGCCAGGGCAGCTCGCGTTGCTCAGCCATATACCATTGCAGCAAAAACTGATGTACCCGCGCAATGTGATCGGGCGCGGGTAGAAAAGAAATAGATGATGAAGCTTGCCTGCTCATGCGACCTCAGTTCAAGGTCTTGTGCGCTGAGGAGTCGCGGTACTGGTATTTTCTGGCTCGTTTGGTTCAGCCATACTATCACCACGTTTGCGACGTTGCAAAGAAAAGATCGTGTCTCCCCCCTCTTGCCAACATTTAGCGTCCGGTGCTGGTAGGTTCTCGCAGAGGTACCAGTCATTGGCATCGCGCAGTACATGGCCTTTGATACACTTGGCATACATCACGCTATCATTGAAATCAGGGTCATCTGGCTTGACATGAGGCGAGGCAATTTTAGGAATAAAAAACTTACACCACGGCACTGTTCTGTACCTTCCTTGTTCTCAATTGGTAGACCGTGCCAGAGCAAGGTCTTACCTCACTTGTTCCCTTTCCGCGTATTGCGTGCTGAAACAGTGAAGCCATCACCATTATAGCGCATAACGCTAGTGGAGTGCTATAGCCCGCAAGCAGACGGTTAACTGCCTCACTGTTTCCATGTTATCAATGCGTCTAGCACTTCGATGCTTGAGCCGTGGAGCAGGAGCGGGTTGATTTCCAGCGTCTCAAGATGGCCTTGTAGCCCTTGGGCGATCTGGCTGATGCGAAAGATACTATCCGCGAGGTGCTCGATATTGACTGGCGGTTGCCCGCGTCCCCCGCGTAAGAGAGCTGCCCCGCGCAACTCGGACAACATGGTTTTGATGTCGTCGCGTTGAATAGGTAACATTCTTGTGCTTGTATCATTAAATATCTCTGTCCAGATGCCCCCTAAACCAATGACGAGTGCCAGTCCCCACGAAGCATCGTTTATGATGCCGACCAGCAGCTCTATACCCGCGGGGCGCATCGGACTGATCAGTATACCATCAATAGTACTACTGTGTGTATGAACCTGTACATTGTGCATCATCGTGTGAAAGCTTTGCCGTACATCCTCCTTGTTTGCCACATTGAGCATCACACCACCTACATCGCTTTTGTGCGGAATATCGCTGGCCGAAATTTTCATTGCCACGGGAAATCCGTATGTCTGGGCAGCACGAACCGCCTCCTCCGCGTTAGTTGCCAACATCCCTGGCACAACGGGAATGCCTTGCGCCTGTAAGAAGGTGCGTGCTGCATATTCTGACCAGTTTCCTTCTAGCGGCACTGGTACATCTATAGGTGATATGATAAGCGGCTTTTCCTGCGCCTGTACAGTGCTTTGTTGTGCTGTTTGGTGCCACCACAACGCGTGGCCAAGTGCCCTCATGCCGTGCTCCATCCCGCCAACGAAGTGAATGCCAGCTTCGTCTGAGATAGTACGTCCGAAAGGTGTCAGGTCAATACTGGTATTGGATAGCACGATGATGGGAAGACGAGATTGATGGATCATCTTGCCGAGAGCTTTGTATTGTTCCATGTATAGTGCCAGTTGCAGTGGCGGCGGTTCAACACGCGGTGGCTCGGATAGGTACACAATGAAATCGAGGCCGGGGTCTTTCATCACTATCTGTAGTGCCTGCTGTTGCAGGGTGCGCTCTATCACGATATAGCCTGTGACATCGAGGGGATTGTGAATGGTTGAGAATTGTGGCAAAAGCTGTTGCAGGCCGCGTACTGTTTCAGGAGCAAAATCCGGTAACTGGATGTTTTCCTCGTGTGCGCTGTCGGCGAGGATATCGCATGCGCCGCCCGACGGCGTGACGAGTCCCATCCGTCGCCCTGTAAGCGGTGGGCTATATCCCAACACCTCGCTGGTAATAAGCAAATCTTCTAACGAGTTCACGCGAATGATGCCCAGTTGCCTGAACACAGCGTCGTTCAAGGCGTCGTTGCCGACCAGTGCTCCGGTGTGAGCCATGGCAGCCTTTGCACTGCTTACGCTTTTGCCCACCTTGAATGCCACAATTGGCTTGTTGTGTGTCAGTGCTTTCCGTGCGACACGCGCAAAGATGGCGGGATGGCGGATCGTTTCCAGGAAGACGGCGATGACGCGTGTCTCTTCATCTTCGATGAGGTAGTCTATTACGTCAGTTGCGGAGATCATCGTTTCGTTTCCCATCGATACCAGGAAACTTAAACCGCTATGGCGAGCTTGGGCCAGTGTGATTACTGCACTTGCCAATGCCCCACTTTGCAGGACTACTCCCACTGGCCCTTTCGTTAGTGGAGGCTGGATCGGCAGTCCATAAGGTATGATCTGGCTAACTACATTGACGAAGCCATTCCCATTTGGCCCCAGCACCACCATGTCGTGCTCTTGCGCAAATGTCAGTAGCTTTTGCTCCAGTTCCTGGCCGCGCCCGCCCATTTCACTAAAGCCAGAAGTCAAGATAACGACATTGCGAATTCCTACTGCGGCGGCTTCCTGGAGGATTGGATACACCAGCTGCGTGGATACCATAACAAAAGCGAGGTCTACCGCAGCTGGTAGATCGCTGAGTCGTTTGATGGCACGCTCTCCGTGGACGACCTCATAATTGGGATTAACACAGTAAATAGGTCCTGCAAAGCCGAATATCTTCAAGTTCTGCAAGGTAGTGAGAGACCAGCGCGAGGAATCAGTGGCTCCGACGAGGGCAATACTTCGCGGATGAAAAAAAACTCGCAGCCGTTCGGGTGTAAGAGTCTGAGCGTGCTTCACCTGTACGCCTCCAATTGAGCAAATAGGGTAACAGTCATAACTCAGTATACCGCCATCAGACCTTTTTGGCATAAGTGCCATATAGTTAGCAGGATGTCCCTATACACCAAGGTTTCTCAAAAGTCTCTTTTTTTACCGCCTTCGACGGCAGAGGAGGAGAAGAATCTGGGGCAAAGGGTGGCCACCCTCTGTTCCCTGTCATTCTCTGTATTACCTGCTTCCCCAGGCAGGTGTAGCCAGGGTGCGGCGATGGGCACGGTACATCGGCCTCTACGGGGGGATGAGAGGATGGTGGGACGGTTGGGACATTGGAGACAGAGGAAGTGGTGGGAGGAGCTGAGCCGTCGCGCCCGATCTCATCCGGCCCTTGCGTTGGGACATTGGGGACAGGGGAAGTGGCGGTAGGAGGCGCGGAGAGCGAGGGATGGTGGGTGGTGGTGTAGAGCCCACGGGCAGGGGAGTGCAGTTCGCCAGCGAGTTTCATGCGGATGAGCATTTTGCGGCCAGCTTCGTGGTCGTAGCAGGTGGCGGTGAGGATGGCGGAGATGGGTTGAGGAGTGGGGCTGTTCTGCAAGAAGTGGAGGATGGCCTGTCGGTGTGGGGAGGAGACAGGGCCAGTGCAGAGACGTGCCAGGTGGGCGCGCTCGTGTTCACCGAGCCAGTGCAGGGTGGGGATGCCCTCGGTGGAGAAGCGGGTGTCGTAGGCGAGGATGGGGGGTTGTGGGCAGAGGAGATGGTGGGTGGTGAGCAGGAGGCAGTGGTTCTCGTTGTCAGGATCGGGGGTAAGCAGGAGGCGGCTACGGATGGCCTCGAGGATAGGAGAAGGTGGGGCAGGCGAGCGCAAGGGGTCAGCGATGGGGGTGCGGAGGGAGCGGATGAGCAGGATGGCGCAGTTGGTCTGCTGGGCCAGTTCAGCCAGGGCGGGAAGGCAGCGGGTGAGACCGGCCATAGCACTGGCGGGATCGAGGATGAGCAGACGGGTGTCCACGAAGCGGATGATGGCGGCTAACTGAGGCAGGTCGCGGGGAAGGGAGAAGGTGGGGGTGGTGGGACGCAAGAGCACGACGTGGGCGGGATCGGCGCCTGCGGCCTCAAGACGTGGTTTGAGGGTCGCGGAGGCACCGTCATAGGGGGCGAAGAGGAGGACATTGCCTTGAGGGGTAGGAGTCCCATCAGGAAGTGGGGAGCCGCTGGAGATGCTGGCAGCGAGCGAGAGGGCCAAAGGGGAGGGGTTGCAGCCGGGGGCGGCATCGAGCAGGGTGAGATGTCCGAGGGGAATGCGAGCGGGCCACAGCCAGCTGAGAAGGGAAGTGGGGATGTCGGAGAGCACAAGTGCGGATGGCGAGCAAGGAGGAGGAGCAGCAGATGGGACAGATGGGTGTGGGAAGTGGTCGCTGAGGGGTTCGAAAGTCATTGGTGAAGTCCTTTCTGGGTGAGGGGGAGAGTTGGTGGAGACGGTTTGCTGGGGTCTGTCGGAGGTGACATGAAGGAGTTTTCCTCGTAGTTAGTATACCATAGATTCAGCAAACAAGCAAGAGGTAAAAAAACTTTTGAGAAACGCTGCCCTATACATTCAGACATTTGGAGGTCCCGCCTGTCATCCTGAGTGAAGCGAAGGATGACAGGCAGGACCTCTGGCAAGCCCGCTCACAGGTAGCCTTATCTCCAAACGCCTGCTATACACTCATCACCCTTGATGAGATAACCAAAAATATGCTATAATAGCAATATATAAATGTTTCTTATAGTATTAAACTCGTTACCACTTACATACTGTTTCTTTACAGAATGTGGGGCGGAGGACGTGGTGATGTATCGAAAGGATACCTTGTATGTTAGCCCGTTCATGGCACTGGTTAACCCGGTGGACGGATGGCAGAGTCCTGTATTGTTCAAAATGTAATAAAAATATGCCCTTTCAGCGATCAATTTTAGATGGGGTGTGGGTTTGTCAGAGATGCAGTCATCGTGCTTGAGAAAGCTATGAACTCTCTTTTTGAACGTTAATATATAGAGCTAAATACTTTGCCAGGTGAACAGAATTGCTGTTCACCTTTTTTATTTGCTTACCCGACCTGATCACTTTCCCACAGCATAGATTACCAACGCTAGCAAGGAAGCTCTGAGTGACATATACTATACAAAGTAGCGAAATAGCCGAACCAAAGCGAAATGAAATAGCCGATAAGGCAAAAGATAGCGGGAAAGGATTTTATCATGGTAGCACCGAATACGCGTATGCAGGGGAAAATCTGCCTGGTGACTGGGGCCAATTCCGGCATTGGGAAGGAGACAGCACTTGGCCTTGCCCACATGGGAGCAACCGTAGTCATGGTTTGTCGAGATAGTGCCAGGGGCGAGGCGGCAAGGGAAGAGATCAAGGCAAAAAGTGGCAACGATGCCGTCGATTTGTTGTTGGCCGACTTGTCTTCCCAGCAATCTATCCGCGAACTCGCGGAGACCTTTAAGCAACGCTACTCACAATTGCATTGTCTCACCAATAACGCGGGTGTCTTTATGTTGCGCAGGCAAGAGACAGTCGATGGGCTGGAAAAGACTTTCGCGGTGAACTGTCTCGCCCCTTTTCTGCTTACCAATCTGCTGCTAGACGTAATCAAAGCAAGTGCGCCCGCACGAATCATCAATGTCAGTTCGGATGCACAAGCAGCGGGATACATCAAGCTGGACGACTTGCAGTCAAAGGGAAGATATCGCCCCATGCGCGTCTATTCACAGTCAAAACTTGCCCTGGTGCTAACTACCTATGAACTGGCGCGTAGGCTTGAAGGAACAGGAGTGACTGTCAATTGTCTCCATCCAGGGTTTGTAGCAACAAATATCGCGCAGCGCGATCTCATTCCCCCCTTGCGCTTTGTGGTAAAACTCATCTTCTCTAGACTTGGTATTCGTGTGGAAGAGGGGGCAAAGACATCTCTTTACCTGGCTTCTTCGCCGGATATAGAGAACGTCACAGGTCGCTATTTTGTGAGGAGCGTACCTAAAAAGTCAGCACCCATCTCCTATGATGAGTCTCTCCAACGGCAATTGTGGGAGGTGTGTACGAAGTTTGTGGAACTGCTAGTGGTGGTGTAAATGTGACCAGGAAGGACTAGAGGCTGTAACAAATTTCTTACTTGTTGGTTTCACTCTGTGTTCAAGCTCTTCGGTTGATGACGCAGCGTAGCCACCAGGTGCCGGTTTTTAATGCGGCCAACAGGTAGACCCAGGCCAGGACTTCACCTAAGACACCATAACTGGCGGCCATAGCCAGAAAGAAGAAGCAGGCAATAGCTGAGAGTTGTAGCATGCGCCAGTTGCGCCAATGCCAGCGAAAACTCCATTGGCGGCTGCCGCGATAAAACCACATGACCCTGACTGCGAGGCTCACTAATACGGCGGTTCCTAGAATACCCAGGATTCCCAGAGAAGTTGTAAGAATAGCAGTATTCATTTTGCAGTATCCTCAAAGCGGACCGTCGAAAAAAGCAAACCCTGGCTGGCTATACAGAACACTTTCTTGCATTATAACATGGTGGTGGTCGTTGTTGTATACACCCTCTACTGCATATAATAGGTGATATATAATGACAGTAAGCTCCTATAGCTATGGTAAGTTTCCTTGTCTTCTATTGAAAGGCTCTTAGCGTGTTAGCGGAAGAACTTGTGGTCATAGATGGAGATTCGCCTTTGTGGGCAACGGCTCGCCCGTTTCTGGACGCTGCTTTACGGCTTGAGCAGAACAGCAATAACTATGTCTGGCATGGTTGGAATAAGCGGCAGATTGATGTATTTCTTCTAGCGTTACCATCGCACTGTAGTTTAGTGGTGGGCATATGGGAAATACTGGCAGATGTAAATACTACTGCGGAACAGGAGCTATTGTCGCTGGGAGTTGTCTGTGAGATAGTTGATGGGGAAGTGTGCTCGATTCGTACCTTTGATGCTTTGACTGCCTCAGGTCTCCGACCAACTAATGAGTTAGAGCCAGGGTTTGAAGATGCTTTGGAGATTATGCGAGCCGCACGAACGCAAGTTGCGCCCGTTGCCTGGGCACTTTTTACTGATAAAATGACATGGAATGAATGGGTCTTTGCAGTTGCTGAGGACAATGGTATGGACAATGGTGCGATAGACAAAGGGGAACTATTGGCAACATTTGCTCGCCAAGGACGCTGCGTTCTTATGGGTAGTCAAACCGCGCACCACCATTAACCAGCGAAAAAAATGCTAAACGTGTCCTTAGGAAGATTATTGTATCTCGTTTTGAGGTGGGAACTACATGGAAGCATCAACGTCTTTAATCTGGAATCCGATATTGCGCCAATATCTTGTGAATGCGCCACATCGTATGAATCGGCGGGAGGGGACAAATACTTGCCCTTTTTGTGCTGATATTACGGATGGAAAAGTTGGTCCTGAAACGCAGGTTTGGCTGCATCCAAACGATTTCCCGCCCCTGGAACCACCGGTTGGCGAGGCATATGTCGTCATCTATAATCGTGATCATCACCGCACCTTTACACAACTCACTGTTGACGAGGTTACAGCCGTCACCCATTTATGGCGTGATCTCTATCGCGATCTGGCGACTCGCTATCCCGTGGTAATGATCTTTGAGAACAGCGGCGAATCAATCGGGCAGACGCAGCATCATCCTCATGGGCAAGCCTTTGGAGTCTCGGTTATTCCTCCTATTCTCGAGCGCGAAATGGAAACTGTCTTGCAGGAAGAAGCGGCTGGTCATGGCTGCCCCTTCTGCCAGCTACGGTCAGAACTCGCGGGAGGAGTGTATGAAGTGGCAGCGAATAGCACATGGCAGGCCTTCCTGCCCCCTTTTGTGCGCTATCCTTACGAAACGCACCTTTACCCACGCCGTCATTGCTCCAATCTCGCGAATATGGAGGATGACGAGTTACGAGACCTGGCCGAGCTACTTTTATGCATCGTGAAGGGTTATAATGCCTTGTACGATGGCGCGATGGCTCCTATGCCCTATCTCATGGGTATACATCAACTGGCAGATGAGGGGTTTCACTTGCATGTGGAGATACTGGCCATTGGACGTGCGCCTGGCAAGCTAAAGTATGCCGCCTCTTCCGAGTCTATCTGGGGTCTCTGGACAAATGACTCTTTACCAGACCAGAAGGCGCAGGAACTCCGCGAAGCCATAGCGAGGATAGAATCATGAGCAATACAATCACACTGCCTCAGCCAGCACAAACAGCACTAACACAATTTCCTATAGCCTTTGTTGATGACGTGAATTATAGCGGACTTCCAGGTGCCGCGTGGGCACCTGGGCGGGTCAATCTGATCGGGGAACATACCGATTATAACGATGGCTATGTGTTGCCTATAGCGGTAGATCGCGTGACGGCGTTCGCGGGACGTGCCAGGAGCGATGGAACTATCCGCCTCTGGTCGGCGCAATTTCAGACCATGGCACAGTTTTCCTTGGAAGAATTGCCCACCACATTTGAGCAACAACGAGAGAGATTGCCAGGATGGGCTCGCTATGTGCTGGGAGTAGTCTCTGAATTGAGCGGGAAGGGCATACCTCTACATGGTTTTGACGCTGTGATAGATGGCGATGTGCCACTTGGCGGGGGCATGAGTTCTTCGGCGGCATTGGAAGTGGCAACGGCCTATGCCTGTGCGCTCTTTTCCTCTGACCATTTTACTATTGGTGCGGAAGGGTCTACGCCCATGCCTACGCTCACGCCTATGCAGGTGGCGGCTGTCTGTCAACATGCTGAACAAATCGCTTCGGGTGTGCAGTGCGGCATCCTCGATCAGGCGGCATCTTGCTTGGGGCAGCCTGAAAAAGCCGTGCTACTGGATTGTCGTTCGTTAGACTATCGTTACCTGCCCTTTAATGCTCCTGGTTTATCGTTGATGGTGATTGATACAGGGGTACGACGTGAATTAGCTGCCTCAGCCTATAATGAACGCCGCAAGCAATGTGAGGAAGCCGCCAGCATGCTACGTGAAATTATGTTGCAGCAAGAGCCAAATACTGATGCTGTGCGTGCTATTTCTGCTGTGCGCGATATTTCCCAGGCACAATTTGAGCGGTATGGTGGGGAACTGCCACCTGTGTTGCGCAAAAGAGCAGGTTATGTCATTGCTGAAGATGCTCGCGTGCTCAAGACCGTCAAGCTGTTGGAGGCAAATGCCTTCGAGGAGATTGGCGCATTGCTCTGGCAGACGCATGCTGGTTTGCGCGATGAGTACGAGGTGAGCAGCGTTGAGCTTGATGCGCTGGTAGAGATTGCGCGGCAGGTGCAAGGTGTACTGGGCGCACGCATGATGGGTGGTGGTTTTGGTGGATGTACCATCAATTTGCTGTGCGATAGTGCTATCGAGCCTCTGCGCCTGGCGGTGGAGGAACAGTATCCAGCACAAACAGGACGGCAGGCGACGATTGATATTTGCCGGGCAGCCGGTGGACCGGGCTTCACCTGGATGAGGTAGCAAAAGTGAAACTTTTTCTTTCAACCGACTTTGAAGGTACCAGCGGCATTGTGGCCTGGGAGCAGATTATTGAAGGCAATGCCGAATATGAGCAGGGGCGCAAGCTTTTAACAAACGAGGTCAACGCCGTCATTACAGGGGCCTTAGCAGGTGGGGCCACAGAATTTGTGGTCAACGATTCCCATCATTCTATGCGCAATCTGCATCCACAAGACCTGTCAGGGCAAGCCACCTTAATTACGGGTCGGCATAAACCGCTTTACATGATGGAAGGGTTGAATGCCAGCTTTGATGGTGCTTGTTTTGTGAGCTATCACGGCTCAATTGGCGCGGAACAAGCGATACTCTCACATACCTATAACCCTGCCGCGATCTGGGAAGTACGTATCAACGGCGAGATAGTAGGTGAGTCGGGCATCAATGCCCTGGTGGCTGCACATTACGGTGTACCCATTATTTTTGTTAGCGGTGACGAGGTAACGGCACAAGAAGCCCAAACTATCGCGCCCAATGCCGTCAAAGTGATAGTGAAGCAATCATTGGGGCGGTTTGCCGCCGCCCATCTTCATCCTACGTTAGCGTGTGATATGTTGCACGATGGAGCAGCTCGTGCAACTCGTGACATTAGTACAATGCAACCGCCGCAATTTACATTGCCGGTCTCGTTGGAGATTACTTTTCTGGTGGCAGACATGGCGGAAATGGCCCAATGGGTGCGCGGTGTCGAGCGCATGGGTGCGCGAACCGTGAAACTGGTAGGCGATAACTTGCTCGATCTCTATCGCATGTTCGTCACAGTGGTAACGCTGACGCGAGCTTTGGTAGATCGTTAGCTATAACAGATGAGAAATAGCAGCACGCTGACACCAGTGGCTTCAGCGTGCTGCTCAACTCAAACGCTACTAAGCAAATGTGTTTTCGGATGGTACGTGTGTTTGTTCATCTTCATCGATGTTATCGGGGTCGAAGGTATCGCTCTGTGAATCCTCAAGATGGTTTATCATCTCGGTCAGGATGCTGAGTCGCTGCTCCATTTGCGAGGCTTGCTGATGTAACGAGCGAATCTCGTTGGCCATCTCATGGAACTGTCCATTAAGCGTTGGAAGCTTTTGCACACCTTCAAGCGTCGTAAGCGAAGTTCGGCCAGTTGAAGAATGGTTAGGCCCGCTTACCGTCTGCTTGGACGGAACTCCTTCCTTTGGCTCCGTTGGAGTTGTGAGCTGGACAGGAGCGACCGGAGCAGACGTTTTTATTTCATGCTCCCTTTTCAAGTTAGGGTTGTAGGCTGTCTCTTTGCGTTGGTCACTGAATCCGATGAGCACGACTCCGACAATCGCGGCGATACCAACCAGGAGGAGACCCACGACAATTAAAATATTCACTCTATATTCCTTTCGAGACGTAGAGAAGGATAGCTCCGCTTTGGCCGTGAACTATCCCTCACACGCTAGCTAGTGAATGTGTATACTGACTTCAGCACTCATTCCAGGTACGATATCGTTGCCTCCGTTGCCATCCAGGGTAATCAATATAGGGATACGTTGCCCCACTTTGGTAAAGTTTCCACTGGCATTATCCTGTGTGGGGAGGAGCGAGAATTCGCTTGCCGCCGCCTGGACAATTTGTTGTACGTGGCCCGTGAAGCTGGTACCTTTATAGGCATCAATGGTAATATCAACGGACTGACCGGTTTTGATATTGTTGAGGGCATTTTCGTCAACATAGGCAACGATGTTCAACGAATTCAAATTGGTGACCTGGAGGATAGTCAGTCCGGGCGCAACGCCTTGCCCTTGTACGGCGGCTACCTGTAAAATAGTACCATTGATGGGGCTGGTAACATTGAGCGAAGGAGGGGTACCTTGAGTGCCATTTGCACTCACCGTTGGCGCACCAGTGATAGTTCCGATAGCTTGACCCGCGGTAACTATGTCACCCTGCTTTACAGTAAGGGTGGACAATGTTCCAGTCATTGGCGCACTGACATTGACAATGCTGCCGTTCACCTGGGCATCATCGGTCTGATAGAACATGTAACTGTTGTAAACCCAGTACCCCACGCCACCAATGATTGCAATTAAGGCGACGAAAATGAGTACAGGAACCAAAACGAGGCGACGCATAAGTGTGGTTCTCCTTTAATGAATAAAATCCTCTAAACTAATAAGTAAAGATGCATGGTATAGCTTACTACCATGAGTATGCTATAGCGACTAGCCGGCCAACATCGCTTCTGCTCGTGCAGACTCCGTCTCGTTGCTTTCAGACTGATTCACCGGGCTTAGCGATGGGATGTTAACCTGAACTCGCTTACGGCTTCCTCGCACAAACAAGGTAGCGATAATAGCCAGGGCAATGACATACAAGGTCAGTGTAAAAGCATCCTGGAGCGATAGCGTAAAGGCTTGCTGCAACAGTAACCCATTGATGGCTTGTAGGGCTGCTGATTGCGCCGAGGTTATACTGGTTCCATTAGCCACAAAGAGTGCTTGTAGACGCGGCAGCAATTGGCCAAGCTGTGAACTCGCCGTCACCTGTTCGGCCAGATGAGCGTAGTGTACCTGTGATTGCGTTTGCACCAGTGTCGCCAGTACCGCGATGCCCAATGAGCTTGAGACAGCGCGTATGACCGTACTGAGCGATGATGCCTGTGCCAGTTGGCGTGGACCTATCTCCGATAGGCTGGCGACCGTCAATTGCTGGACAGTCAGACCGAGAGCTAATCCACGCAGAATGAGCATTGTTTGTATCCACCAATAGGGTGAATACACGGTGATATAGGTGAGTTGCCATGTCGCCAGTAGTAAAATGAGTAACCCTGGAATCATGACGGCCCGCACCCCGATACGATCTACCAGGCGTCCACCTATAATGACAGTAACCATGGAAGCAAGGGCTTGCGGCAACAGGATCAGGCCAGCCTGGAAAGCACTGAGGCCGCGTATGTTTTGCAGATAGATAGGCAACAGGAAGAGGCCACCAAACAGAGAGAAGATGACAAACACGTTGGCGATCATTCCGACCCTGAATGGCCCGTTGACAAAGAGACGCAGATCGAGGAGTGGTTGTCCTTCCCGATTCGCTAGCATAATCTCATAAATGATGAAAGCTGTTAACGAAAGGCCACCGATGAGTAAGCAGCTCAGCACAATTGTCGATGTCCAACCAGTGGTACTAGCATCGGAAAGGGCGTAGAGTAGCGTGGCCAATCCAACGGCAGCGAGGATGAAGCCTAAAAAGTCAAAACGGGTGGTCCGATCAGGCTGGGAGTTTTGTAGCAGGATGATGGACAGGATAATGGCTATTATGCCGATGGGCAAATTGATATAGAAGATCAGCTGCCAACCGGCAAACGTGACGATGTAGCCACCGAGAGTTGGGCCAAGGGCCGGTGCCAGCAGGGCTGGAATACCAAAGAAGCCCATTGCCATACCGCGTTCCTGGGGAGGAAAGGCGCGGAAGAGCAACGTGATGGAGAGTGGGAACAGGGCAGCACCTCCAGCTCCCTGGATAACACGGAAAAAAATGAGGACGGGTAGACTCCAGGCTATGCCACAAAGGGCCGAACCAATGGTAAAGGCAGCCAGTGAAAAGATGTAGAACCGTTTGATGCCAAACGTTTCTGAAAAATAAGCGGCGGTGGGAGTTATCACACCCTGTGTGAGGATGTATGCTGTGAGCACCCATTGCACGCTATGGATATCTGCACCAAATGCGGTTTGTAGGCGGGGGATAGCGATATTGACAATGGTCTGGTCCAGGATGCTCATAAACACCCCAATAACCACAACCATTGCAACAATCCACTTGTATCCCACTCTGCCTGGCGACCGCACGGCCTGCGCGTTGACTAGCATATGGAGAGACTCCTTTTACATGACAAAAAACAGGAATAAGAATGCAACAGAGAAGCATCGTAAAGCGAGGCTAAGAGATAACTCTAGCCTCGCCCTTTGGTGACTGCTCGCGTTGCACCATGCCATATAACAGTAAAGAAACCAGTTGATCGATGGTCTTTTCTCGCGAGAGGTGTGCGAACGGTAAGAGATTATCCAACCCTCGCCCGATAGAACGCATTGCAAAAGTGACGGCGATCACCTGCACGAATAATCCGGCCTCGATATCTTTGCGGAAATAGCCTTCTTCTTGCCTACGCTGTACATATTCTGTAATGCGCTTGCGTCCTTTAACGACCTTATCGGCAAGCACATATGCTGCTTCTGGATGCGTATAAATTAACAAGATGGCCAGGCGTGCGAAATCACCACCTTGCACCATAAATGCATCGTAAAAGCCTTCTGCCAGGCGGCGAATAATTGCTTCATCGTCGAGTGCAACGCCGTTCTGTAAATCTTGTTCGATCTTATCAATGATTGGAAGTAAGATGGAATGTGGACCATAGTGTTTGATAATAGCTGCGAGCAAATCATCCTTACTATGGAAATGCCAGCTCAGTGCTCCACGGGTAACGCCAGCGTCGGCGGCAATGTCATCCAACGTTGCAGCGGAAATCCCTGAGCGTGCAAAGATACGCACAGCGGCTTCAAGGATAGCCAGCCGTGTATCGTGGGTTGGTACCTCACCGAGCAGACCTCGCTGTATCAACTCTGTTCGTAACTCTTCCTTGCCACCGCTGAAATGATAATAGAAGGCTGGTCGCGAGAGTGCCGCTGACTTGATAATCTCTTCAATAGTTATATCATCAAAGGGATGTTCTTGCGTCAGTTGTTTTGCCGCCTCTATCAAGCGTTCGCGTCCGCTACATTTCCCTTTATCGGCATGATGTTCAGCCATCTATCTCCAACCTCAATATTTGTTTTGTACTATGCAGTTAGAAATACTATACTATGCAGAAACTGTGTTTAGTATAGTATTGTTTTGGAAGAAAGTCAAGAGGAGATTATAAGCGGCCAAATCTGAACATACCGTCTTGCTCAGTGTGTTCTACGCGAGGAAGTCCCTTTGGGGATGGGAGAAATGTTTTCCCAATAGAATAGGGTACATGAAAGGAGAAATGCAGCTCTGGAAACGTCGCTGCTGCTATCTGCAAATGGTAGAGTGAATAGTAGTCCTTATTAACACTGACATGGCAGCGCGGACACTGCTTGATCTCCTTCGCAAAGTCGGCGAAAAATGCCCACTTGTTCTCATAGAAGAACTCCTTGCGCATCTTATAATGCTCATTGCAGAGTTGGAGCGACCATTTATCGGCTTCTTCTGGTCGGTAAAAAGAGAGTTGAGCGTAGGGAGTTTGAGCCAAAACGCGCATTGCTTCGTTCTTTCGCACGTACCATGCGTTCCGTCGCTCTTGATAAAGTGCATGATGCTTAATGGCATGCTGGTTCTTGACGTGGTTTTCCTTTGCCCATCGAGATGCCCACTGTGTCCAAAACGCCAACTTGAGGACGGCAGCGAGTTGCGGAGTACTAGCCTGCTCCCATGCATGTACCATTTCTTCCATCGCCGAGAAGCTATCCTGCCGGGCTTGCTGATTCACTTTCCGGCTCAATTGTGCGGTCTGTGCGCCCGTTTTTCGGTGTAGCTGTATAAGTACCTGGTGCTCACTGCGCCACCGACCTATCTCGGCTTGTGTCAAACCGAGGATGACTCTTCGATCATGAATGGGATAGGGTGATTACTCCCCATGCATAAATGCAGGGGCTTCTTGGGGCAAACCCACGCGGTGTAATCCCACCGCTGTGATGTTTATGGCAGCATTCAGATCACGATCAATCACCAGGAGGCAACAGGGGCA
>JBPCJY010000169.1:0-48970 GCA_051004815.1 Ktedonobacteraceae bacterium | reverse complement strand
TGTTTCCCTCACAGACCGAGACATCGACTCCCAGAGGATTTAAGTTATGCCATGTATCGTGTTTTCCGGGGCGACCGCAGGGTTCGCCCCTACTATATACGGTTGCCCTTTCCTACGGGAAGCGGCTCCACGAGCCGCGTCGCGTATAGTAGGGGCGACCCTTGCGGTCGCCCTGGTGGGGACGGGGCCGCTTGCTCGCCTTGAAGTTATGCCGATGAACGCGATAAATCGCGCCCTACAGACCGATAAGATTGCCGGCACCGGGGGTATAGGTTGGGCTAACGATGCTTTCCGCGATGAGCGATGGCGTATTCACAATGCCGACGAATTCTGTCACCGCCGCCTCAACCGTGACTATTGCGCTGGTTATCTCGACCGTTGTCGCCTCAATCGACACCAGTTCAGGGGAGGCGATGGTTATACCGGCTTCCTCCAATAGAATGCTGTTCCCAAAAGCGGAGAGCGTTATGCCAGATTCCCCAAACAAAATGGAACTCCCTAAGCTATCAGTCAATAACATTGAAGGTGGTTCACCTATCATCGCCAGCTTCTGACCTACTGTGGTCTCAAGGATAAGCGATGTTGGCTCATCCATCAGCGTTACTTTTTGACCGCTGGTGGTTTCAATGATGGCTGACGCTGGCTCATCTTTCAGCGTTATTTTCTGGCCAGCTTTGGTCTCAATGGTGACTGACGCTGGTTCGTCTTTTAGTGTTATTTTCTGACCACCGGTCGTTTCAAGTGTCAGTGAAGGTGATTCATCCCGCAAGGTTACTTTCTGGCCCTTTGGCGTCTCAAGCGTGAGCGTCTCTTTCCCCTCGGTATCATCCAGGGTGATTTTGATACTCTTGCGAGAACAGAGCACTTTCAGATTATTGACACCTTTCGCGTCCATCGTTTGCGGGGGCGTATCTTTCCCGTTCCACAATGCCCCGATGACGTATGGACGGCGGGGATCACCAGCCTCGAAACTCAGCAGCACTTCATCAGCGACATCTGGAATGAACCAACTGCCGCGATTATTCCCGCCCATTAGTGTCGCCAGACGCGCCCAGGCCCCGTACTCTTCTGTGCCGTTATCGACCGCCCAGGGCAGCTTCACCTTCACGCGACCCTGGCCGTCCGGGTCTACAATATCGGTGACTATGGCTGGATACACGCCATACCAGAGACCGCCCAGGCCTACGGGTAGGCGACCATCCTGGATCATTGCAAGCGGAGACTGTTCAATCACCTGTATGCTCCTCTCTGCTATTAATCAGGCAAGCTTCATTCGATGGATAGAGACGTGGCCCCCACCGCCCCGGACAGGCACAAGGCCCCCGCATCCACACATCCCAGCCCCCTGTCCCTACGTACGACCGATGGAGGGACGTTCGGCGGTAAACTCGGTACGAATGCCGTGGACGCCATCAAAGATGTGCGTTACCTCCGAAAGATAATATTTTCCACTAAAGAGCGTTCCCAGGCCGTTGAGGTTTACGGTATTGCCCACGCGCAATGTACCGTTCGCCTCGGCCACGCCATGCCCTACCACAAAACGCCGTGCGCTCAGTTTAAAATAGGCTTCTGCTCTATACTGGGCCTCCTCCAGCGAGAGAGGAACCGTGTGCAGCAGTGATTCTTTGCGCTCAGCCAGAGCACTTTCCAGGATAGATACGCCACTGGTTCCGCCGTTTAGCTCACTCGAAATAGCCTCTACAGTGGCCGCATATTTCGCTACATCCTTGTCAGCAACACTCCAGCCGCTCACGGTGATGCTGCTACGTTGACCTGCGAGGTCGGCCAGCACTGAGAAACTGCGCAAGTCGTGTCCATACGCCATTGCCACGGTTTGCCCATCGCCCACGCGGCTGGCATGTGATACGACATGCAATGTGCCGTCGGCAATCCACAATTCCGCGTCGAGCGCACGCGCACGGTCACGCAGGAAGGCCAAGTCGCTTTGATTCAACTGGGCCAGTATTTTGTGCTGCGTCCCCGTTATATTGATATCTGGTGTTAAGCTATAATCAGCAACGATCTTATTCATAACGTCGGCATCAGTGGTGTCCAGAAATGTACGGGTACGACGAGTCATGCGCAAGTCCTGGAAGCGATCTTCGGCCAATACCGCGATGGATGGTGCTTCCCCCAAAGGGAAATGGCCTTCCAGTCCCATAATACGCCCATCAAACAACGTGTCGGCTCCGTACTGTACTTGCAATGATGTGCCGAAATCGAGTTGTGTGCGGTCAAAGTACAGATAGCCAACAGCGTTGTCATCGCCCCAGTTGCCGAACGTGGCTTCACAACGGTAGAGGCCACTGGTGTTCTCAGTAATGAGTAAACTCAGGAGACCTTCCGTCAGTGCTATATGTTCCTTGCCGGCTACGTTGATCGTTGGCCGACCGAGTATGATCCTATTGCCTTGCATATGACATCAATAGACGCGCACGCGAGCGAGGCGTTCTTGCAAATGACGCATGACGACTTCGATGTCATGGGGTGTCGGCGCCAGTGCAGACGGCGATGCGGCCTGGTTAGTAGGCTCGGAAGGCGTATGCACGGGCGGTGGCTCGGAAACAATTTCAAATTGATTAATGACAACCGGCATTGGTATGTTTCTCCTTTTCTGATCTGACAGGCCGCCTACGGCGGCAGAGAAGAGAGGGAATCTAGGGCGCAGCCCTAGAACCCAGTCAAGGGGCTGCCGCCCCTTGCATCCCCGCTTGACACACGAATTCGTTCATGAGTAACTTTGGGTCTTTAAAATAGACTTCGTATGCCTTTCGCGACATGAATGAGCTGACCAAGCGTGGGTTTACGTGGATTGCTAATGCCATTGGTGCTGGCAAGATCGCGCCAGGGGACGCCTAATTTATCAGCAATGCCCTGCACTGTCGCTCCCGATGTAACTAATGTCAATGGGCTACTGCCTACCGAGGGCATGCCACCGGCCAGATTTGTATCGTGGAAGGTGACTTGCTGGATTTTCTGTTGCGAAATGGTCACGGTAATACTGGCTCGCAAAGGGATGCCCTCGCTTGAGAAAAATTCGAGCGATTCTTCCAGGCTGGTCATGATGCCATCAAACTGAAAGGAACCCCAGAGGAAACGCACCGCCGGTGGGATATAGATGGTGGCATTGTTCTCTTGCTTTTGGGCAGGCGTGATGAAGTAGGCTACCTTCTCCGTGTACTTGCGTACATCATTCACCTGATTGGCAGTGTCCGGCTGGGGAACAGTAAGATCGAACCAGAGTTGCAGCGTAAGTGACGTGGAGCCTGAGCCGACATATTGGAGGCTGGGAGTACCGTTTTGATCACCGCCACCAGCTGGAGCCACGACAGTATTCGTGAAACTTACCTTGAGCGTCTCCGGGTTAAACTGAACCTTGACATTCTTATCCGTGTTGATCTCATTGGTGATGTCTTTTTTTATTTCAATTTCGCGTAGTTCCGCTTTCGCGACCTTGGTAGCATCGGGCATCGTTTCCTTCTCCTCCCTGGTTATGGTTTTCGTTTCAGCGATTCGTAGGCTAGTTGTAGCTCCTCGACGGCTACTTTGCCGTCGGTGGCATTGAGGGTTGGTGCTTTGAGCCTGGTGGGAATGCAATTTGTGAGTACAAAGCTCGTTAGCCTGGTCTGTCCATCGCCGGCGAAGATGACCACCTCTGCTTGCGCCCGTAAGCGCACATTCATCACCATGGCATCAAACCAATTCCACAAATCAAACGAATTGGTGATACCGCGCCTTAAGGTAAGCTGTCCGTAACTGACCGGGCCGGTGAAACGTATCTGTTGGCCGTTGTTGCCGCCTTCGCGAATGGTCTTGACTTCCATGGTCATTTCCAGGCCATCGCACTCCGAGAAGGCTGCACTGCACACCATCTTGGAGACCGTGTCAACATCAATCTCAACGGCAAAATTAAAGTTCATAAAAGGATAGAGAATCGTTTCATTCGCTCGGTTCGCGTTGGTCGTCATCGCTCTTCTCAACTTTCAGTTACTAGCGCATCGGTGGCAGATTGCACCAAGCGAATGGTCAGGAATGTCATGGGCAGTGAAGGGGCAACCCGCAGCAGCACAATGAAATTCCCCTCTTCCACGCTACCAGGTTCGTTGACTGTGCTATCGCAGACGACCTGGAAGGAGGATGCAGGGCTATCGCCCGCGAAAGCACCGCGTATGAACATGTCATTGAGCAGTGCCTCGAAACCACGCTCTACCGAACGGCGAAATGCCTCACTGTTTGGCTCGAAGACATAGTTTGGGCCAAGGGTAAGGGCCAACCGCCGCAGCAGTATGAGGAGGCGGCGCACGTTGATGGGACGTAAATCCACATCATCGGCACTGAGGGTATCCTGACTGAGTATGAGCGTGCCAGGTCCGTCATGCCGCAGCAGATTGACCTGTGCATTCAGCATGCGTTGATAGTACAGCCGCTCAATGCGCGGCGTCAGGTCAATAACGCCCGCGAGCGGCTGATTGGCGGGAGCCAACCAGGCTCCCCCTCTGGTGAGGCTACATTGTGCCAGGATGCCACACATCGCTCCTTCCGGTGGAATGGTACTGGAAGACAGGTTCTGCGTCTCTTCGCTAAAGACCAGCCAGGGATGATAGAGCGCACCATAGGTGAGCGCGTTTCGCTCCGCGTAGGTCAAGGGGAAGGAGAGCGCATTCGCACCATCCGCGAAAAGGGTATGCACAGTTTGTGCCAGCACAGGTGCAATAGGCTCCTGGAGCAACTCAACATAGCCTTCGGCTTCATACACATAGTAATGCGCGGGTAAGGAAAGCACAGCGAAGAGATCGCCACGAGCAGCGCACATGCGCAGCAAAGCACGCTGCACAGAGAGTACATTTTTCTCATCATAGTCGGCCACAGGAATAAGCTGCCATTGATTTGTATTGTCTGGCGGATCAGCAGGATTACTATGCGCAAGGTTCGGGCCAGGCGGCGGAACGTGTGAAACACAATCGTGAAATGGATGTCTTGCCGAAGTTTCTGGCTGTTGTCTTTGCTCATGATGAGCAAGGGGTAAAGATGCCGGAGGCGATGTTACAGCTGTAGCTCGCGTCCAGCCACGTTGAACAGCGTCAGGAACAGAGATGATTGTGGCTTCAGCGATACTCAAAGCCGCATAGATACCTTTGAGTGAGCGTGCGAGATCATCCTGGGGAAGAAAAAAGTCGGCCTGACTGAGCAAGTCGGTGACAGAGGCATTGACCATATGCTCGTCGAGAAAGAGATGAGCACCAAACACGGCCAGACCATCACGTTCAAGAGATGAGCAGCGCGGTTGAGCAGGATCACAGTCCACACCCAGGCAATAGTCAGGGAACGTTGATGGCATGCCGATGGGAATATACCGTTCACGCTCGTCATAGTTGCCCGCCAAAGGAAACATAAACGCCGCTTCCCATAAGTCTTGATGGAGCAGATCAGTCTTCATGTCCGCCGGACGATTGTATTGTGCATCGGTGGGCAGGGCATTCCAGCAGTTTGGATGGCGCATATCGAAGGTTAGAGCATCCATCTGTTGTGGGGCGTCACTACTTTGTACCTTCAAGGAGAAACTCAGTTGTTCTACCTTTTGTAAGGATGCTTGCAGGGATTCAGGTTGCAAAGGCGGCGCATCTAAGACCCAGAGTCCTTCTCCTAGCACATGCACACGTCTACCCTCCGCTGACTGGATAGCTGGAGGGGAAGCAAGCGGGCCAGTGCCATGGATTTCATTTACTGCTTGCACAGTCATCCATACGTGCGACGCTGTACTTTCGTCATGCACATTGAGCACCATACCAGGAGCCAACACTTCGCCCGTCGATGGTGCCAGTACCAGACTGAGGTTCTGACTATCGCTCAGCTCATACGGATCAGATGAAAAGGCTATAGGAAAGGCGGTAGGCATCTGCATCCGAGGCAGCACAGAAGCATCATCTACCAGATAGGTAGAATGGTACAGAGAGGCGTCCATGGTAGAGGTACCCTTTACGGGTACTCTGGGCGGAGATAGAGTTGGGTTCGCGGTGCTGAGCCAGAGCACGCTGGTGCATGTTACCTTTAGTCTGCCACGCTTTACCTCTTGCAGACGCATATAACTGGTGCTATCCGCTTCCAGCAAGCTCACTTGATCGACAACAACCATCTGGACGTATTCCCCTTGTGGCCCATATGCCAGGCGCAAGAGATCCCCTACCACGACATCCGAGGCGGAATTGGGGGTTATCGTCATGATGAGCGTATCGTCTGCCATGCAGAGGAATTTCTCGCGGTCGATACTGATCGGGAGTGAGGAGAGCGCGGCACTGAGACAGAAATCATCTGACCAACTGCCCTCCGAACTCGCGTGAGCAAAAGCAGGAGCTAGCTCTACTCCCGTTCCGTTTTCGCTGCGTGTGACGCGTAGCAGGCCAGGGATGGGGAAATAATTATACGTTGCCAGGTGTTGGCTCGCTCCCAATCGACCCGCCACTGGTTGACCCGCGACACGGATCACCCAGCAGCGTTTGCCTCCGTTGCGAAAGAAGGCGCGAACCGTTGACGCGAGATATCCATAGGCTGGAGTACCCTGCTCGGTATCTCTGGCCAGCAAAACATCGTCACCGAAGATACCAGAAAACTGCGCCTCATCCTCCACGACACACGGCGTATCCAGGGGGCCGGATTGCGCGAAACCGACAAAGACCGTCACATCCATCTGCGGCAACATATCGCTGCGCGGTTGTTGTCGCATCTCGATGGAGAAGCCGGGCAAGCGGCGGGATGTAGGCGCAGCCATAACTACTCTAGCTCCATTCTTTCATACGAGAGGGTCATCTCTTCCATGGCGATGTCGGCCCCTTTGGCGTTGAGCGGCCCGCTCGTATACTTGGTCAGACGCGCCCGCAGCAATTTCCACGTCATTACAGAGGCGGTATGATCTTCGCTTTGCAACTGGATCACGACGGTGCGCAGAGCCGCCTGGTCTCCATTGCGAATCTGATCAAGCCACTGATAGAGCGCAAGAGAACCGATGATACCACGCTTGAGGGTGATATCTGTGGTCTTCGTCAAGGCTGACATCTTACGGACGCTGTTTTCTTTTTCATTGCCATTGCGGTACTCAGCGACCGCGATTTCCATGCCGAGACCGCTGACCTCCTGAAAGCCCGCCTCTACGCCATCGGTGGAGCCGGTACCCATGTCCACCAGGAAATTAAACTGCACGTAGGGACGTTCACGTAACGTAGCCATGCTATCCTCCTTGGTGTATTACGATTTGCTATCACCTGTCCACTGACCGATGCGGAAGATGACGAATTCAGCCGGACGCAGTGGCGCGACGCCAACCAGGCAGACCAGGCGACCATTGTCAAGATCGTTCTGGGTCATAGTGGTACGGTCGCAGCGGACAAAGTAGGCCTTATCTGGTTTGTCGCCCAAAAGCGCACCGGACTGCCATTCGTTTAAAAGAAAATCTTCGACGGTACGGCGCACATTCGCCCACAGAGCTTCACCGTTTGGCTCAAAAACCGCCCACTGTGTCCCTTTATCAAGCGAGTGCTCCAGATAGGCGAAGTAGCGGCGCAAGTTGACATATTTCCATTCGGGATCAGAGGTGGCTGTGCGTGCGCCCCACAGGCGGAAGCCGCGATCGACGAAGTAACGGAAACAATTGATGCCTTCGGGATTGAGCACGGCTTGCTGACTACTGTTGATCATCTTCTCAAAGCCAAGAGCAAGAGTAACGACCTCGTTGGCGGGTGCTTTATACACGCCACGGTTAATATCGTTGCGAGCGTAGATGCCAGCGACGAAGCCACTGGGCGGCAGATTGATCTCCTGGCGAGTGACCGGGTCGAGGATGCGTATCCATGGATAATAGAGGGCCGCATAGCTTGAGTCGATGCGTCCGCGCATCTCACGCACATCGGAGATGGTCTGCCCGTCGCCACAATCCAGTACGGCGATGCGATAGCGCATATACTCGGCGTGGGCGATGAGCAAATTGGTGATGGTAGAGGCATCATCCAGATAGCCCTTATCCCAATTGTAAGTAGAACCTGGAGCGGCAATGATGGAGATATCGTCAATATCCTCGAAGGCCTTCAAACCTGTCTTGGTTGGCTTATTATCCGCCGCCATACCCTCGTACGCGTCTTCATGGGGACGTGAGCCATCATTGCCGCCAGTAAGCACGACATCAACGGAACGAGCGAGATCATCGGAAACACCGCGGGTACTCATGCCATTACTCGCAAACGCTACTAACGCGTCCCGTAACGTGTAGGGATGTGCGTATTGACTGCTATCATCGGATGTTTGTGCGTCTAATAGATCAAGCAGGCCCAGGCCGTCAACGCCTCCTGGGTTGGGCGAAGACGTTGTAATCACGATGGGAGTACGACGAGCATCACTGGCACTGGCAAGTTGTGGCGCAAACAAAGCGGCCCATGAATCGGGTACACCATTACGCGTGTGCTGGGAGTCGAGTGGAAGCCCATCCCAGACTAACGGAAGAGCATCGCTCGTATTTGAACTCACAGTGACGGTGAGCGTGACCAGCCGTACAGAATCCGTGAGCGTCTTGTCGGGGTTGAAAACCAAGTTGGAAAGATTTAAAGGGTTCCCAGATGGTGGACTCCCACTGCCACTATCGGCTGTAAATGTCCATGCATTATTGTTGGTTGCATCTTGACCCACCGTGTAGAATTGGCCCCCACCGGTACTTTTGCGCTCAACATACACCACGTCGTTGGGGTACAATGTACCCACGCGTGAGGTATACGAGGGCGAGGGCGGTGAAGACGAGGGAGGTGAAGATGGTGTGAGTGTATTCTTATCGCCGGCAAGGATGTTCTGGCCCATGCGCAAGGTAAAGCGCACGGTCATTTTTCCAGCTTCGCCAGGGAAACGCGCTCGCACATTCAGTTGTGTCCCTCCCCCTCCGTTGGTGGGAATGGTAGCACGGGCATGGCCATCATTGTACAACCAATTGTTTGTTTTTTGATCAAACGTTTTCGCGGGATTTGGTGTATTCAGGCCCAAGCCATCTGTCGTCTCTGGCGGGTAGGATTCATCATTGAGTCCGGCGAAGGTACGCACGACATAGAGTCGCTGGCCTCCTTCTTCAAAGAAGGCACGGGCCGCGTGCCACATATAATTGTGCATGGGGGGATCGTACAACTGCTTACGGTCGCCGTAGACCGCTTCAAAATCCCCCAGGCTAGTGAGGACATCGGGCACCAGGTCAATCGGGCCATAACGGGTCGGGCCAATAAAGCCGGTCGTCGTCGTACTCACGCCCTCGATAGATTTGGAGCGGTACGAGACCTCTTCAATGTAGACTCCAGGGGTTAAATATTCTGGCATGCATTTCTCCTTGACAGTTTCTGACGGCTTTTCTGACAGGCAATCAGACCGTCGGACTAAGCAACACGACTGATCGAGGGATGGCAGCTGGTGATCGCACGACGAGTTCTGCGCCAAATTTCAGCAGCACCTCCGGCAATGGTGAAGTGCGTGCCGCGTCACTCCATAGTTGCGCGGGAGCCTGCTGCAAGGTGGCGCATAGGTCGGGAATAGGTGGTGTAGATAGTGCCGGCTGAAGCGGAGTGTAGCGTGCCTGGAGTTTCACAGGCCACTCCTGCTCGCCAAGTGCGCGGTTCTCCCGCGTAGGGACAGATAATGGCGGGGACACGGTGGTCTGCATGCTCACAGAAGGATCGAAGGCAGGGTCAATAGGAGCCGGCCAGGGAAAGATAAGTGCGACCTGCCCTTGCCCATCGGCAAAGCCACGCGCAATGCGCCGATCAGCAATCCATGCTTCGAGCACCGCCCACGCGGCGGGAAGATCGACGGTGACATCCCACAGCAAGGCGCGAATAACCGCCAATCCACTCGCCACAGCGCGGGTAGGCGCGGAAAAGAGCGGCACCATAGTATTCGCAGGTTCCGGTGGCGATGCATCCTCTACACATGTCCAGGAAAACAGTCCACGGCAAGGCACATCTACCGCAAAGGAAAACGGTTGAAAGCGACGCAAGCCATCAACGACTTCGACGGTAAAAGGACGTGTTGGTACTGGCATGTGCGTTAAGAATTGATCTGCACTCGCCCCATGCTCAAAATCCGCCAAGCCAGGGATATTCCGCCAGACATACACTCCGCTGCGGTTCGTGAATGCCTGCACCTTTGGCGTTACCTGTCCGGTGGGATAGGAAGTGACACGCAAACCGTCACTGATGGCGCGACCGGAGACAGCGTCCCAGAAGCGCACGCCCAGCGGTGCTACCCATGTCTGTAGCTCGAACTGGCACAAGGAATTATTCATTGCGCCACCCCCTTGCGGTAGGAATTCGTTCGCGCCTGAACAAGATCTCCCTCGTCGAGAGGTAGTGCGGAGTCGATGAGCACCATACGCACAACGTAGGGGATAGAGGTCTGCAAATTAGGCTTGAGGGCATCCCAAATGTTGACAATATCCTGCAAAGAGATAGGTTCATGAATCAGTTCAACCGCTTCATAGGGCTGAAAGGGAACCTCTGCCGACGCATAATGGTTTAAGAGGCTCGCCGATAAAACGGGAGTATCTTCAAACATGCGCATACTCCAACCTAAGAGCCATTGCTGTTTCTCGGCGGTTTTCGCCCAGGGTACGAGCAGGTAATGCAGGTCAATCGGCAGAGAGGGGCGGTAGTTACGGCCAGAGGAGTCCAGGCGCGGTGACAAGTTGCGGCGCGTCGTGTTTGTTGAGACATGATAGAGGTAGAGGGAGATACCTTCGGTCATAGGATTCTGAAAATCGTTGGGCTGGTAGAGCAAGAATTGGGCGGTCGCGAACTCTTGTGGACATGCTGCTTTGAGCACCCCCAGCATAGCCTCACCGATTGTCGCGATTGCGTGATACGTCGCCATCTCGTCCTCGTTCTTCCCCTCGTGAAATTATTCAGCGTCAGACGTGGGAGAGAAAGCAGTCCCCCCGCTATCAAGAAGAGTGGAGAGGAGAAAGGCTTGCAGTGTTTGTCCGCTCTGGATATGCGCTTCGCGTCCACTGGCGAGATGTCGAATAGAGCAGCGCAGGATGCTGGCATCTTCCTCGGTCGCAACACGTAACAGAAAACTGCCCTCTTGTAACGGGACATATTCGCCTGTATCAACACGTTGTACACGTACCATAGTGGTATGCATTGGCAGATCGTTCCAGAGCCAGATCAGTAGAGAGAAGCTCTCACTGCTCATAGCATACCCGTCCGTATTGTACACAACCCATGTTCTGATGCCCACGAATACTACCCATAGCGAGAAGCTCTCCCATATCCTTGTCTTCCTGACTGTTTTTAGTAGCTCTCCTGGGAGTAACTGTAGCATGTGAGGCTATATTTTCACTATAAACGCGCTATATTTTCGCTATAACGTTAGAGCGCGTCCGAGCGATTCAGGATAGCCTGGTACAATGCCCGCGTTTCTGGCAGAGGCTGTACACCTAATTCGGTGGCGAGGAGACGGACACAGTGCTGGTAGTGCTGCACTGCTTCACTGCGGCGACCCTGGGCCGCGTAGGATTGAATGAGCAACTGGTGAGCGGATTCATCGCACGCGTTTTCCTTGAGCAAAGTGGTAGCCCAACTGATCGCGTCGTCATAGCGTTTGACCTGCACATAGTGGCGGGCTATCACGCGGCACATGGCAAGGTACAACTGGCTCAACCGTTCCCGTGGGAGAAAAGACCAATCGGCATACCTATCTTCGGGGAGAAAGGGGCCGATGTAGTAAGCGCAGGCTCGCTCGTAGCACGCTATCTGCTCGAGCTGCTGCTCCTGTTGACCGGAGTGATACCAGTGCAAAAACCTATCTACATCGGTCTCCATATAAGCTGCGGCTGCAAGTGAGTAGAGCGCGTTTTTGCACGTAATGGACTCCCCATAGGTGTGAGTTTCGCCCAGCACATGTTTGAGCCAACGGCGTAATGCACTGATGGCAATATGGAGTTTCTGTTGCGCCACCTCCGGCCCCTCATCAGGCCAGAACACCACTTGCAACGTATCGCTTGTCGCGGAGTGCGTTGGTTGATCGAGTAAATAGCGGAAAATACCTTGCCCTTTCCGGCTGCTACAGAGGGCCAGGGGAGTGGGAGTACCCAGTCGTCTGACTTCAAATTGCCCAAAGCAGGTAATGAAGAGGAGCATGTCTCGCAGAACAACTTCCGCACATGGTTGGGAGAAAGCAGGAGTGCTTGACGCTTTCTGTTCATAGGAGTGCTGGGCATCTTCAAACTCTTGTATGAACTGAGGCAATACTTTTGCTAAGTCCGCGACGTGCGTCTGTAGCTCCTTGCGTGTTTCAGTGTAGGCCATATGCAGTGCGTGTAGCGACTTCTGGAGACGTTTGTACTGTGTAAAGCCGTGCAGAAAAGCGTCGATGGCAGAAGCAAGGTCGTCCTGTTGTGAAGATTGTGAAGATAGGTGCGTACGTACAAGAGCAAGCAGGGCTGCCCCTTCGGCATAGTCGCCTTGCTGGACGTAATCTAAGCCTAGTTTCAGCAGAGTGCCAGGAGACAGGGCGGCAGATGTTGTACTGGGCACGAAGTACTCAGTCGAAAATAACGAGTCCATACACTTCTCCAGGAGATAAAAGCTCACAATATCACTACACAAAAGTTGATTGCGTGCTTCAGAGTATGTTGCGTTTGCCGTGAGATGGGAAAGCGGAAAATAATTTTACCCCATTTGCCTCAAGTATACTCAGTTGCCGCGAAATTTTCCATAGTTTTCATGGCAACTTGATAGGAAGTTACATATATTTCTATAGTGAGAAGAGCAACTACAACGTGGGTCGCCTTCTACTGAAAGCAACCCACGTTGTAGTTTCTCCTTGGTCTTCCTGCTGTGTTCGCGTCAGGCAAGAGGAGCAGACAGTTGTGGAGCTTGTATTGCTGGATGCTCTAGCGTATCCTCCAGCTCTATTGGTTGAGGTTTAGTGCTAGAACGTCCGCGTTTTCCCTCGACAAGAACGTAGAGCGTAGGCACGAGTAAGAGGGTGAGAATCGTCGAGGAGGTGAGTCCGCCGATCACGGTGATAGCGAGCGGAGCAGCGATGAACCCACTCGATTGACTCAAGCCCAGTGCCATTGGCGAGAGTGCCAGGATGGTTGCAATCGCCGTCATGAGAATTGGTCGTAGCCGTCGTCGGCCACCTTCAATCACCGCTGAAAGCGCATCCAGCCCTTTCATCCTGTACTGATTCACCAGGTCAAGCAGCACAATGGCATTGGTCACTACAATACCTACCAGCATCAGTAAACCAATCAGGGCAGGTACTCCCAGTGGGGTGTGCGTGACAACGAGCAATATGAGTGAGCCAGTCGCCGCGAAGGGAATGGAGACCAGCAGGATCAAAGGCTGCACAAGGCTACGGAACGTTCCCACCATAATGATGTAGACCAGCGCGATTGCCGCTAATAGAGCCAGTTCCAGCCCGCTGAATGCCTGGGCCTGACTCGCGGTAACACCGCCCAGGGAGTAGGTTGCACCAGCGGGTAGAACCAGTTTGCTTAGTTGCTTTTGTATCGCGGAACTCACTGCTCCCGTATTCTGGCTGGTCACTGTTGCGCTAATCGTGGCAGTGCGTGCGCCGCCAATATGGGTAATTTGGGTAGGCCCATAGCCCTGGGTCACGTTAGCTACGGCTGACAGCTTCACATTGCCCGTCTGTGTTGGAAGCAGGAGATTTTGCATATCCGCTACGCTGGTGGCCGGAGTTCCCAACGAGAGCGAGACATTCTCCTGGATGCCATTGAGCGTGATCGTAGAAACAGTAACTCCTGTATAGATCTCGCGCAACTCTTGACCAACCTGGGACGCTGTCAGGCCATAGGAAGCTGCCCTTTGGGAGTCCACAATGACATTGACCAGTGGGGCGGCATCGGACAGGTTGCTACTTACATTCGTCGTATTGGCAACCTGGGAGACAGCGGCGAGTACCTGTTGTGCCGCCAGTCTGAGGCTCGTGTCATTCGACGCCTGCACGTTCACGCTGACTGATGAGCTATTGAACCCTCCCCCGGAGGAACTCGTCGCGACGCGGACGGTACCTACATTGGTCAGAGTCTTCAGGTCGTTTGCTACCTGCTGTTGCACAGTGGCCTCATTGTCGGCTGTATCGGTAGTCACCGAGAAATTGGCCGCATTATACGATGCTGAACCCCCACCTAAAAAAGCACCGGCACCTGAACCACTGGAACCTATCGTGACTTGATAAAACTTAATATGGGGAACGCCAGCCAGCACAGACTCCACCTGCTTTGCGGCTGCGTTCGTTGTACTCAAACTACTGCCCAATGGCAATGTCTGACTAATGCTGAACGAATCCGCCTGCTGTGAGCCAAAGAACGTCGTGCCAATACTGGAGAGCAGAGAAAGCGAAAAGACAAAGAGCAAGACGGACACGATGATCGTGATCGCCTTGTGACTGGTCACCCAGCGCAGCATTGGCACGTAGCCTCGCTCCAGGAAGTTGCCCCGTTCATGCCCATTCTGCTTACTGGATACGTTTTTGGAAGCTGTGGGAGTTTTGGGAGTTTTGGGAGCTTTAGGCTCCTGGAGGAACCAGTAGGCAAGCACTGGAATGATCGTGAGGGCCACGAACAGCGAAGCCACCAGGGCGATAGTGACCGTGACTGAGAAGGGAGTGAATAGCTCCCCCACGATGCCACCCACAAAGGCAATGGGCAAAAAGACGGCTACTGTCGTGAGCGTCGAGGCGGTCACAGCCCCGGACACCTCCTTCACGGCACGAGGGATAGCGTCTCGTTTCTCTTCGCCATTGTTTAAATGGCGATGGATATTCTCCAGCACCACGATTGAGTCATCAATGACGCGCCCAATAGCAATTGTCAGCCCTCCTAGCGACAAGAGGTTGAGCGTGAAATTACCGACATACAGGCCGATCAAGGCAATGACGATGGAGAGTGGAATGGAGATGGCGGTCACGAGCGTTGAACGGAGCGATAACAGGAAGACCAGGATTACGAGAATAGCAAAACCTGCTCCGATTAAGCCCTCGTCGACCAAGCTATTGATCGAACTACTAATGGAGGGTGCCTGATCTGAGACGACGGTGATTTGCGCACCATTGCCCAGCTTATTCTGCAATGCGGTAAGTTGCTGATTCACAGACTGGGAAATGGAGACGGTGTTGCCGTCGGACGACTTTGTAATAGAAACACCCAGACTATCCTTGCCATTGGTGCGGGTGAGCGTCGTTGAAGCTGCTAATGCCTGCTGAACAGTAGCCACAGAGGAGAGTGCAACAGGCGTTGAGGTCGTTTTGGGGGGTACACATTTCGCCGAGGATTGGAACCCTGTTCCGGCTCCGGCTCCTGGGAAGGATGAGGATACTCCAGACAGTTGGGGACAATTGGATGCTTGCGCGATAATATGCTCTCCTACCACGACATTTTTTAAATCATCCAGAGAGTTGAAAGTATTGCCAACTTTGATCGCCAGGCTCTGTCCATTAGCGGAGAGTTCGCCCGCCGGAATGCTCACATTATTGCTTTGAAGAGCAGCCAGAACCTGATTCACACTCAATCCCTGGTTCTTAAGCTTAGTGAGGTCCAGTATCACGCTCACAATCTGATTGCGCACGCCTGTCACATTGACATTGGCAACTCCGCTAATGCCTTGCAGAGTTGGAATGACGTTGTTCTGCAAATTCGCGGCGAGCGTCGCCGTATCCTGCGAGGAGGTGACAGCAAGTTGGATAACAGGCTGGTCAGAGATGTTGAACGTCTGGACCTGTGCGGTGACACCAGAGGGTAGGCTGGCCTGGGATTTGTTGATCTGCTGCGTGAGGGTTTGGCTCGCCTGATTGATATCGGTGCCGAAGTTATACTGAACGAGGATGACGGCGGACCCTTCGTTGGAGTACGAGGTGATTGATTGGATTCCCTGTACACCCTGGATGCTTTTTTCCAGAGGGTTGGTAACGTTCTGCTCGATAATGGAGGGAGAAGCTCCCTGGTATAAAGCGGTCACCGTGATCGCCGGGAACGAGAGCGAAGGATAGAGTTCTTCTTTGAGCGATGGGATTATATAGGCTCCAAATAGAAGAATGGCAATCGTGGCAAGAGCGACGATCCCTTTATTAGCTAGACTTATCCTGGACAAAAAAGACATTATTTGCTCCTTATATATACAAGGGTGGACTCGAAGGTTCCCCTACATCACATAAGGCTAGTGTAGCAGTAAGCGAAAGCGAGGTCGTCAGGGTTTCCCCTGATGTTTTGCCAGGAACGATGTAGTACAATCTCATATGTGCAGCCGTAGTATTGTAGTGGCGACCATGATGATTTTCAACGAGGCAGCAATGGCACAAACATTTTTGGGTACGCAACAAAGGGTCAGCAGTTTTTTTACCAGGCGCTGGCTCGTGGTTTTCTCTGGCTTATTGGTACAAATTGTCGTGGTAATACTCGTTGGTATCAGCTTTGGGCAGCCAGAAGAACCGACGATAACGCTTGCGCCTCTGGTGGAGAACCCCGGTGCATGTCGAGTCGTACACGTTATACCCTTTACTGATGCGTGGCTGTCCGGTATGCAGGCAGGGGAAATCGTGCAGGTGTCGGGAGCAAACGCTGGAACGCAGAGCTGCCTGACTGCTAATGAGACAATTCACGTACACGCGGTAGGCCCAGAGAGAGTGTTCGTTGCGAACGCTGCGCCACTCCATGTGGATTTTCTCGGTGTGACGCTGGCAATTATGCTGACCATTATTTTTAATGTCATGGGGATTTCCATTTTTCTACGTGCCTTAAACCGACCGGTAGCCCATGTCACCTATGGTTTGTTCTATTGCGCCTCGTTGATGTTTTTCTTGCTTGGTGTCCAGCGTGTGAATTATCTGTGGGTGGATGTGCTCCTGTTCGTCATGGCGATGGTTGTGCGTGGACTATCAACAACCTTTGTCTGCTTGTTTCCTCGTGCATCTTCTACATCGTATGGCCAGGGACGGGCAGGGCGGGCAGGGCAAGTGGCGCAGAAACGAGCACAACTCTTGCTCTATAGTCCGCTTATTGCCGCTATCGCGCTGGTTCTCGTGGGCGTACCATTACTGATGCAGTTGCCTCAGTTGCGTTTCGAGTTTCTCCTGGTCACTTTTATCTATAATATCGTCTGCCTCGGTTTTGTTTTCTGGACGTTGTTCTGGGGCTTGCGCAAGCTGAGCACGCGTGAGAAACAACTCACGCGCATGGTGGTGATCGGCATTCTCTTCTTGCTATTGCCTTTGGCCTTGAGCCTCAATATCATTCGCAGCGATTCAATTGCTCAACCAGGTCTGGTGCATCTGCTTTCTATTCCACTGGCGGCTCTACCGCTTGCCTATGGGTATGCGGTGTTCCGACACCAACTCGTGGGAATGACGAGTCTGGTCAGTCGCCAGGTTATGCGCATCTTGTTGTGGCTGCTGCTGGCAAGTATCTTTGTTTTTCCCTGCATCGTATTGCTCCGCTTCATCAATACAAGTTTTTCTGTGAGTGGAGATCTACGCGTCTATATTTTTGCTGGGACGCTGATTTTGAGCATGTGGCTATTTCCTCTGGCCTGGAATAAGGTCCGTGATATGGGCGACCAGGTGTTTTACCGCGATTTCTATCGCTATAACCACTCATTGCGTGATCTGAGTACCACGCTCACGCGTTTACAAGGGCTGGATCAGATAAGTGCCTTTGTTCTGCCGAGTCTGGCGCAATTGCTCAATGCCACGGATATTGCCCTGCTCGTGCATACCGCACGGTGGGAAGATATGCTTTCCAATGTAGAGGACAACCATACGTTAGAGGACAACCATACGTTTGCTGCTCCCTGGCATATCTATCGCCAGGATGTAGCAACGCACTGCATTGCTACCGAACGGCTTATCAGTATCGCTCATCTTGCCGTAACGCACCGGGAGCATCCATCATACGAACCGCTCGTATTGGACGGCGTGTTGCTGCTGGCGTTGTATGACGGCGATACGCTGACAGGTTTCTTATGCCTTGGGCCAAAAAAGAATCTCGAGCCATATAGTCGGCAGGATACCAGTTTCCTGGCGACGCTTGCCGCTCAGCTTTCCGTACTGGAGGTCAATAGTCGCTATCTCGCGCAGGCACAAGCCGACGCACAGAAACTCACCGCACTCAACCGCCGCGTCGTCTCGACGCAGGAAGATGAACGTAGGCACCTCGCGCTTGAACTGCATGATGAGGCGTTGCAACATGCGATGCTCGTTGTGCGTCAACTGTCAGATGCCAGTACTATGACGGAGGTGGCAGATGTAATGCCGCTGGCGCGTTCGGTGGTGAGCAGTTTGCGCCACACATGCCTTGAATTGCGTCCGCCTCTGCTCGATGAGTTAGGGTTAGAGGAGGCACTGCACTGGCTGGCACAGCAGACCAGACAGCACGGCAGCAATAGTGGCATTCGTATGGAAATTCAGATTGTATGCGAAGGCTTAGATCACATGCGCCTTCCCGCCGATAGTGAGTTGGCGTTGTACCGTGTAGCGCAGGAAGCCCTTTCCAACGCGCTCAAATATGCCAGGGCAAGCAAGGTCGCGGTACGACTCCGTTCTACCCCACGCGGCACGATTTCGCTCATTGTTGCCGACAACGGGCGAGGCTTTAAACGGAAGCATTCTGTCAAGGACAGTTTGGGCCTGGTAGGTATGCATGAACGTATGTTGGCGATTGGCGGCAGATTGCATATTCGGGCTAGCCAGGGACACGGTGTCGCCGTCCGCGCCACATATAGCCAAGCAGAGCCGTCTGCCGTAGAGGAAGCGCGGCAAGACCTACTGCCAATGTTGTTAAGGTGAGGAGTGAATAATGCATGACCCCCAGGACAATCCCGCGACAGCTATCATTACCATTGTGCTGGTAGATGATCATACGATGATGCGCGAAGGCACACGAAGGTTGCTGGAGGAAGATGCGCAATTGAAGGTGGTGGGAGAAAGTGAAAATGGCGTTGCAGCGGTCGCGCTCTGCCAGGAGTTGAGGCCACAGGTCGTTGTCCTCGACATCGCCATGAAAGGGATGAATGGCTTCGGCGTTGCCAATGCGTTACTTTCGCAAAGCGAGTGGAAGCCGCGCATACTTGTGCTGACAGCATACGATCAGGTTGCCTACGCACGGGCAATGCTCAAGATGGGGGCCAGGGGTTACTGGCTGAAAAGCGCACGCGGCAGCCAAATTCGCACCGCCGTCCACGAGGTTGCCGCCGGTGCATACACTATTGCGCCGGAGGTACGTCAACTCCTGCAAGAGGATGAAGATACTGCCTCCATCCACGACGTTGAGCCACTGACCAGTCGTGAAATTGCTACCTTGCACCTTGTCGTCCAGGGTTTTCGTAACATCGAAATTGCTCAGCACCTCAGTATTACCATCAAAACCGTCGAGACTCACTTGACCAGCATTTATAGCAAATTAGGTGTGCAATCCAGAGCAGAAGCCATTGCTTTAGCACAGAGGCAAGGTTTGCTTTTGGAGTGGGGATAAGCTGAAACACATAATGAGCACACTTCTCCTCCGTGTTTCATGAAGCAAAGCGAATGGCTATATGACAAGCCCCACATCACCATCATTCATTCTTTTTGCTTATGAAAACGATGTATATCATTTATTGGAATTATGTCAGAAAAAGTTCTACACTTCCTTATAGGCAATCCGCGTTTCATTGTTGAGAAGGAAAAAGAGCATATGGAAGTAAAACCTGCAAAAAGTACGCAAAAGGAAGCAGATGGAGAAGCGGTACAATCATTATCATCGCAGCCCAATGTGCAACAAACACTAAAGACAGTTAATACTACCTATACCTTGATTGGAACGATTCTGCAAGTGGGGGTTATACTGAGTGCCGCTGTCATTCTGATTGGATTATTTTTGTTGTCCCTACAACCTGATAAGTTCGCACCACAAAGGCTCAATCTCTTCCCACAAACGTTTAGTCAGGTGTGGAGCGGGTTGCTGGTACTCCGTCCGCAAGCGGTGATTACGCTTGGGCTGCTCTTGCTGATCGCGACCCCGGTGGTACGCGTAGCGGTCTCTATTCCGGCTTTTGCGATTGAGCGCGACCGACGTTTTGTGGTGATTACGACTATTGTGCTGCTCATTCTCTTATTCAGTATCTTTTATGTTGGGGCAGTGGTGGTGCAAGGTCAACACGAACAATTTCAGCATGGTGAATACTCGTGGGTCTATCCCGTGCTGATCTTTCTCGGCGCGATTGTCGCGGGTTTATTGGGTTCGCTTGTCGGCCTCGGTGGCGGTGTGCTGATTGTTCCCTTGTTGACGCTGGTCTTTGGTTTTCCGATTTACTTCGCCATTGGTGCCAGCATCATCTCGGTGATTGCTACGTCCAGTGGTGCCGCTGCCGCCTATGTGAAGGACCACATGACGAATCTACGGGTGGGCATGTTTCTGGAGCTGGCGACGACAATAGGTGCCATTTGTGGTGCCTTTCTCGCGGGCCTCTTAGCTCCTGGCCTCCTCTCGATCATCTTCGGCATCATTCTGCTCATATCGGCTGCCCCACTGATCTTCAAGCTCGGCGAGGAGTTGCCGCAGGGGGTCAAAAATGATCGCCTGGCGAACTGGCTGCGCCTCAATGGCTCCTATCCCGATCATCACCTGCATCGCGATATAGCGTACGAGGTCAAGCGCACTCCGCTTGGATTGGTGATGATGTACGTGGCCGGCCTCATTTCAGGCTTGCTGGGTATCGGCAGTGGGACATTCAAGGTGCTGGCACTCGATGTGGCTATGCGTCTGCCAATGAAGGTCTCTACCACGACCAGCAATTTCATGATTGGGGTGACGGCGGCTGCCAGTGCTGGCATTTACTTCTCGCGTGGCGATATTCCCCCATTGATCGCGGCCCCCGTGGCACTGGGTATCCTGATCGGTGCCTTGATTGGTGCTCGTTTGCTAGCTCACCTGAGCAACAAAGTACTGCGCATCATTTTCCTGGTGGTGATTGTGGTCGCTGCTGTTGAGATGGTGTTGCATGGGGTGGGGATTGCGTAGGGGAAAGGTGGCGGTGTGCGTTTTGTTCCAATGTAGCTTGTTCTATCACCGGCTGGTTGTTACCGATCGGCTTGAGGCGGACTTGCAAAGAGATAATGCATAGTTGGGAGCGGGAGATAGGGCTTGAACCTGCGATGGTCTACTTGGAGGGAGCTAGCCTCATCTGTAGGCAGTTTACCTTATTTTTCCTCTTTCACAAAAATTTTGCGACAGTTAGGATGTCGTCCAAGAGTAGACATGGTGATAGCTAGAATTATTTGTATAAGTGGCTGTCTCTGTGCCTTCCATATGACCATCTTGATAAGCATATCCTTGTATAGTTAATACAAAACTCGTATCAGTTGCATCACTGCACTGAAGGTTTATGTGTCTGTCCGTAGTGACTGATCCCTGGCAGGAATAGGTAGCTTTTTTATTGGCACCTCCGAGTTGTTGAAATGATGTTTGCATACTAACATTGCCTTGTGCGTCCTCTGATTCGAGTGTGAAAGTTATAAAACCATTGGGATAATCCGAACTCGAAGCAGTGGCAGTACCACTGTAGTAGGATTTGAGTTGGACGTAGTTACTGGATATAGGGGTAGCTGTTAGGGTAGGGGTAGCAGTTGGTGTAGGAGTGTTAGCTTGAGCAGTGGAAGTGGCTGCAAAATCGATATTGCTTACACCTAGTGTGGTAGTAGTAGAGCTGGCATTGTTACTAGATGGCCGTGTGCTGTTATAAAGGTAGAAGAAGCCAAGGCTGCCTACGATAATAAGAAATGCCAGGCCAACAAACAGGATAGCTGCACCAGTGGAGATACCTTGTCGGCTAGAGGAGTGAGGTACAAATGACACGTTGCTTCTGTTTGAAGAGAGGATAGTTTGGTCAGGGGTATTAGGGGGTGAAGGGAAAAGGGTTCGATCATAGATACTACCCTGTGTTAGGGGGGCTATTTTATCTGTTTCTTGAACGGAGAGCGTGAGAATTAATATGCCTACTGGCCCACCATCAAGGAGTGACTCACCCAATTTTGGAAGGCGAAGGACTTGACCATTGTAGGCCCCTGCTGGCACGGGTACAGAAACTTGGTGGCCTCCTGGTAGTGTCAATATACGGTTGGTGCCGTTTTGTGCCTCGGCTCTGCTAATAGCCAATGTCACATTAAGGTCTCTACTCCCCAGGGTATTTGGTGTCGGTGTTTTAACAACGGTAGAGGCATCAAGGTCTCGTGTGGCTTGTTGGAATGCATTGGCAAAGGCTGTAATGGACGGAAAACGGTCTGTAGGCTGTTTGGCTAAGGCTTTGAGAATGACAGTATCAACGTCTTTGGAAATCTGTGGGGTGAATGTGCTGGGGAGCTGTGGTTGGACGCTAAAGTGCTGATACATAACCTGCTCTTGTCGTCCGACAAAGGGAGGACGACCTGCGAGAAGCTCGTAAGTGAGGACGGCCAGAGCGTACTGATCGGTAGCATAGACCGGTTCACCACTCCACTGTTCGGGGGCCATGTATGTGGGTGTACCACGAATAGAGTGACTGACACTTGCGGTTGAAGTGCTCAACTTAGCTATGCCGAAATCAGCAAGGAGAAGATCAGGAAGGTTAGGATGATCTTTGTTCGTACGAATAAGGAAGTTGGAAGGTTTGACGTCTTGATGAACAATCTGGTTATCGTGTGCATATTGAAGTGCGTCAGCAGCTTGACTGATAAAATAGGCTACATCCTGTACTGAAAGCAATGCGTTGTCACCGCATTGTTGCAACCAGTTGACAAATGAGCCTTCGCGCCGATATGGCATAACGATGTAGATCAGTGTCATGCCATTGACATTTTCTTCGCCATAACTAAACAGAGGAAGTATATGGAGATGATCGAGCCTAGCAATAGCTTTGGCTTCACGCTGGAAGAGGCGTACAGCATCTAGCGTGGTGCCGTTGTTAGGGTAAGGAGTTGCCTCAGTTCGGCTGACTTTGATAGCGACTTGTTGGTTGATGCGTGCATCTTCTGCCAGATACACCTCGCCCATGCCGCCACTACCAAGGAGGCGCAGAAGACGATACTGGCCCAGCTGTAATCCTTCTAATGCCATAGTTCACCTTTCCCCCGGTAGAGTGAGTTGCCAGGTTTTCCGCACCTAAATCGTATTCCTCAATAAATAGCATAAGCACTTTACCAATTTATTTTAATGTAGTATACAACAACAAGCGGAAAAAGGATAGCACAATAATGTGCTACCCACACCATCGGTTTGTTATGAAAATATTCTTTATGCCAGTATCGGTATCCAATGCTGCTTACCGACGAGTCCCAGGTTCCGATTTACCAGTGAGCCGATCTAAGTGCTCATTCAGAGCCGCCCAATCCCTTCATGCAGATCAATGCTATGTACTGTCTGTTCCTCGTTCATCTCTTGCGCCGTAGCAAAGCCATATGCCAGCCGCTTTTTCCAAATCTCTTCCACATCATTACCACTTTGTAAGTGAGGGCAATGATGGTTGTTTTCATGAAACTCTTCTCGCACGATGCTGCACAAAACGAGCAGGTCAAGTAGGCTCTACTTCTTACGCTTCTGGCACTGTGAACTTGTGAGTCTGTAGGCGTTTGATGAAGGCGGGGCGGCGCAGGTGAGAGCGAACCCAGGGGCGGAAACGGTCTTGAAACTGCTGGGACTCTTGGAATTGAGAGGCGGCGTCACGTAGCTCGACCAATAGTTGGAGGGCTTCGTCGTAGCCTACACCGGTACCGCGCATCACTGATTTATCGACTTGCTGCCAGTATGTGTTCTGGTGATCGTGGATATCTTGTAGGTGACGCTGGCGGGCCAGTTGCTCCTGCTCGCGCTGCTCACGGGCCAGTTGGGCTTTTATGGTCTTGCTTTCGGTGCGCAGGGTGGCGTAGGTGACGTGTTCGCCTGTTGGCGGTGTCGCGCTGGTCTTGTCGTGGCCCAGGTCGCGCAACTCCCTGACGAGTAGACGGCTCAGGCCGGGTTCATTGTGTGCTAACCGAAGCAGATAATCGTCGCGGCGATCTGGTGGCAGCAATTTGATCCACGCGGCAAGATCATCTTTGGTCGATGACGCGGCGGCTTTGCTATGGCGAGCTGTTGCGGCGAGCAATTCTTGCGGCACACGCACCAATTCCGCCAGTGCCTCTTGTGCCGCCGTCAGCTTGCCAAAAGCAGGTGGAACTGGCGGAACACTTATTTCATAGTCCTCCTCCTCTTCATCTTCATCCTCGTCGTCATAGCCCTCGATTATGCTCTGACCAGCCAACCAGACGATATAGAGCGACCGCAGATCGCCTTCCATCAATTCTTCGCGGATGGCAATGAGTGATCCCAGTTCATAGTCAATCCATTCATCCGGTGCTTCCATCTCGCTAAAGTGGATATCGAGGATGTCATAGTCCGGGTGCCGGGTGAAGGTGACGAAATCATCGAGGTCGTAGCCATCGATGAGATTGGCTGGCAAGATGCCATGTGGGAAGCGCAATGCCAGTCGAGGTGTGCCCCAGTTGGCCCAATAGAGGAAGCCATCGAAGAACTTGTGGAGCACGTCGATGGGATTGTGCTTGAAGTCGCCCCAGTGATATTCGATGAGGGCGTGGGTGGAAGATGCTTCGATGTGGCTGGACAGGGCATCGACAGCATCAAGTTGCGCCCGTGTCAGGGGGCGGTCGATGGTCATGAATTCGTAACGCTGGTATTCGCTCATTAAAATTATCCTCCATAAGGCTGCTATTAGCTTTAAGAATATCATGATTTAAGGATAGAGACAACGAGTTAGTACCGTTTGGGTGCGATTCATTTTTTTGGCCAAAGGGAAGGAGGGAAGGTGTGAGTAGGGACAGGGGGCGGATGTGGCGGCGGTGAGGGGGCCTGGTGCTTGTCCTCGTTCTGTGGGAAGGAGCCAGACCCCTATTACCTGTTATTACCTGTCCCCCAGACAGGGTGCAGACAGGGTGCAGGACAGGCACCAGGCCCCCCATCTGCCACGACCCCGCCCCCTGTCCCCTTTCACTGGGAGGTTTTTTGGGGAAAGGCATCGGCGAGGGGGAATGTCATTCTTCGCGGCGCTCAGCCTGACAGGCGAAACCGGCGCGCTTCAAAAAACCTCCCAGTGAAAGCCCCCTGTCCCTACGCACACGCCGCATGTCGTTTCGCTTATTTGAAATGTATTGGGTACAAGGCTCCCACATACTCCACTATTACCTGTCCCCCGGATAGGGTGCGGCCCCTGTCTCTACACCCATTGCAGAACGCCCTTGCAAAAAAAGAAATGCACCCATTATTAGGTACTGCTTTCCTGGAAAAGCTGAATATTTCCCACTATTACATTCTCAGCCCTGGTTCAGGATGTTCACATGGCTGTCTCATTTCCGAGTGCCATACTAGGAGGGACAAAGGAAATACAAGAGAAAGGAAACGGGCGATGAACACGCAGTTTCTCACCAGTGATGGACATCAAACATTACGTAGTCAGTTGGAATATCTGTGCATAGTGAAACGGGCTGAGGTAGCCCAATATCTGCGCGAAGCGGTGGAAGCGGGCGATGTCATCAGAAACGCCGCGTTTGAAGATGCGAGGTTTGAGCAGGCACGTCTCGAAGCACGCATTGCGGAGTTGGAGCATTTGCTGGCCAATGCTCAAGTGGTTGAACTTGACAAGGTGCTGACAGACATTGTCTCGCTCGGCTCTGTCGTGCATCTTACCACCAGCGATGGTGGTACGTACCGTTATACCATCGTTGGATCGTATGAAGCCAATCCAGGGGCCGGGCGAATTTCCAATGAATCGCCGGTAGGGAAAGCACTGTTGGGTCGCAAAGCAGGCGACCAGGTCATGGTGGCTACTCCCGGTGGAGTGAAAACGTATACCATTCGCGGTATCGAGTAACTGCGAGAGGCGGAATGCTTGACCGACCTGCGACCCACTGAGGAACCTTGCAGGTCGGTATTGTATTACGGGAGAACATATGCAACTCGTTACCGCACTGTCTGCTGGCTATGAGCCAGACGATAGCATTGACTTTCCAAAATGAGCAATCGTCATGTAACGTTCTTCCCTCTCAGTTCTAACTCAGTAATTCTACAGTGTCAACTCATACGGTCAGAGTATGCTTCTATTGAGAGGACATGGAGTACCGCTTGGTTCATGCATGTCTTGTTCCATTGCTATGAAGTATGCAAGTGCATACCAGCGAGAAGAAGTCCTATCAGCACAGTATTAGGCTGGTAAGGCGAGAGCAAGAAAGGAAATGATACGTATGAGTGCTATGCTCCCACCACGATCTCAACTCTCAGAAGTGCCGCAGGTGTACCTCTCTCAACGAGGAGCATACCTTCCAGCTCAGGCTGGATCGAGGCCTGAGCAACCAAAGGTACACATCACAGGAGATATCAGGTTGTACGTAACTGAGCGGGAAGCCGCTCTTCATCCCATCGTAGGTCGCTACAGCATCGAGATGGCAGGGATGCAGGAACCTCTTTACACACTCTGGCATGCAGAAGGACAGGTACTCTATCGCCAGCCACGGTCGACGAACATTACCTTTGATGTGAGTGGAGCGCGAGCAGGAGAGACACGAACCTACCTGGTCGCCGTCCAGGTGACGGAAAGCGGTGTGCAGGGCCGGGTGGTGCAAAGTGGTGTGTTTGTCCAGGTGGTCGTAACAGGTGATGATCTTCCCACCACGACCTCGTATTCTTCAACGTCAAGCGTGCCTTCCATCCCCTTAGTTGAAGCCAGGGGGCTTACGGCACGATATTAAAAGGAGATTGCTACAATGTTTCAACGAATCCTCGTTCCATTAGATGGGTCGGCTCGCGCCGAACGGGCTATTCCCGTTGCCGTGCGTCTCGCATACGCCTCCGGGGGATCAGTTATCCTTGTGCGGGCGGTGAGTAAATCCAGCGGTTTATGGCCTTCCATGGCAACGCGAACCACCCTGGCACACCAGGTGCTTACTGCTGACTGCGCCGAGGCGGAGCAGTACCTCGCGGACGTTATTACCGCGCCCAACCTGGAAAGTGTCCCCACGGAAACAGTGGTACGCTTTGGCCCAACGGTTTCCACGCTGCTGGCGGTGGCCGACGACTCCGAGGCTGATCTGATCGTCCTGTGCAGTCATGGCTACAAGGGCGTGACGCGCCGCATCATGGGCAGTGTCGCGGAAAAGCTGGCACGAGAAGCCGAAGTACCTGTATTGGTGCTGCGCGAGGATGGGCCGATGCCTGGTGAAGGGCGTCCAGATGCCACGCGCCCACTGCGTGCGCTCGTTCCGTTGGATGGCTCGGTATCCGCCAAGGCGGCACTCGAACCCGCGGCCTACCTGCTCACTGCTCTGACCGATCCCAGCTCCATGCCAGGAGTACTCCACCTGTTGCGCGTGGTGCAACCAGTGACCGCTCGTAGTGAGGAGGGGGGAATGTTGACGGCGAGTGAGAAGACAAGGCGCTATCTCAGCGCGACGGCAGAGCATCTTCGTGAAGGTCTCGTCGCACCCGCGGTCGCAAAACTCAAGCTGGCTGTCACCTGGTCTGTCGCGGTCGATAGCTATGTAGCAGAGACGCTCATCAGGACGGCAGAGAACATAGAAGGTACAGAAGAATGGGGCGAAATGTTGGGCGACTGTGATGTGATCGCGCTGGCAACGCATGGACGCGACGGATTGCAGCGCTGGGTCATGGGCAGTGTCACTGAACATGTGCTGCGTGATACAAAACTCCCACTTCTCATTGTGCCACCGCAAGGGCAAAGCAAGGCGGTCGAGAATGAGCAGATAGAAGAGGAGAACAGACAAAGCAGCAAGCGGGTCGAGCGATACACGTACCAGTACTAAAGATGGAAAGAATAAGGAATAAGGAAGGCAATCAATCATGAGAAAGAGGAGTATGAAAACAGAACTCCAAACACTGATAGAGCAACCACAGGGAACCTGTGTCTCGCTGTTCCTACCCACGCATCGTGCGGGAGTCGAGACGCTCCAGGGCCGTATTCGACTCAAGAATCTGCTGCGCGAGGCCGAGCAGCACTTACTGGCATGTAACTTACGCCCCTCTGTGGTCAAGGAAGTGTTGGAACCAGTGCAGGCACTGGTCGAGGACGCGCTGTTTTGGCAGGAACAAGGTGATGGGTTGGCAATTTTTCGTTCCCAGGACATGTTTCGCTCGTATCGCCTTCCGTACCCTGTTGAGGAGAGCGTGATCGTCGGGCGTCGTTTCCATCTCAAGCCACTGCTTCCGTTTCTGCTTGGAGACGAACAACGCTTCTACCTGCTGGCTCTCTCGCAGAACAATGTCCGGTTGTTTGAGGGTACACGCCACCGCATCAGTGAGCTCGCACTGCCTGAAGCGGTTCCGCGGAGTCTTGCCGAGATACTCGCGTACAAGGGTGCTGAAAGACAACTCCAGGTCTATGCCGGCATGTCAACGGGGAGAGGTAGACAGCAAGTGGCGGTCATGCATGGACAGGGGGAGGATAGCACTGATGAGCAACTGCTGCGCTACTTTCAAAGGATCGATAGAGGATTGCAGCCAATCCTGCGCGAGGAACACGTGCCGCTGGTGCTGGCCGGGGTAGAGCACCTCCTACCGATCTACCATAAGGCGAATAGCTATGCGCAAGTGCTGGAACAGGGCGTTACTGGAAACCCTGACCGGCTCGGGATGGAGACATTGCAGCAGCAAGCCTGGAAGGTTGCAGCACCACACTTCTTGAAGGAGCAGGAGTATGCTGCCGCCCGCTACAGACAGTATGCCTCTACAAGATACGTTTCCAGCCTGGCTGCAAACGATATTGAAGCGATTGTTCCGGTGGCGTATACTGGACGAGTTGGTACCTTGTTTGTTGCCGTTGATCGGCACGAGTGGGGTAGCTTTGAGCCAGATACTATGGCGATATCGATTCACCAACAGGCCGAGTGCGGAGATGAGGATCTTCTGGATTTCGCGGCAGTACAAACCTTGCTGTACGGAGGTACTGTCTATGCGGTCAAGCAGAGACATGTACCCGGCGGAACGTTGGCAGCGGCACTGTTTCGCTACTAATACATCTGCTTTCATCAGGCTGGAAGCACTCCCTTAAAGGAATGCTTCCAGCTTGACTTTGTGTCCAATCCATCTCATGTAAGGACGTAGCAAGCAGGCGTAGGGCCATTCATACACTTTGGAAGTTGCTTAAGTGAGATGGATTGTAGGCTACAGGAACGGGCGCAGCGGGAGCAGCAGTAGTTCGGCGAACCTCTCGAGTAACGAACGGCGTTGCCACTCCTTTAGTGTCAATGCGTGGGTGTTCGACGTGTCTTTTTGAAAGATGGCTTCCATCTGTTGGGCCAGTGTTTCGTCGTAGAACTCTACGTTCACCTCGAAATTGCCCACGAGGCTCAGGCGATCCAGGTTCGCCGTCCCGACGGTTGACCAGACGCCATCTATCGTTGCTGTCTTCGCGTGTACCATGGCATTCTGGTAGAGCAGCAAACGAATGCCGCCTCGCAGACATTGCGAGTAGTAGCCACGGGCCAGCCAATCAGCAAAGGTATGGTTGGAGGTCTCCGGTAAGAGGATGCGCACATCGACACCGCGTGCGGCGGCGGCAAGCAAACCACGCAGGATTGTGCGGTCGGGGATGAAGTACGCGTGTGTCAGGTAAATATGCTGTTGCGCCCGGTCAATCGCTTCAAGATAGCTGGCACGGATGGGAAAAATCATCAGGTGCGGATCGTTGCGATGAATCGTGATATGGGGGTCCCAGTCGCGTGTTCCGCGATCGGGGAGCTGGGGCAATCGTTGTCCACGATGCGCATTCCAGAAGTCGATACACACGTTTTCCACTTCCCAGGCCGCAGGCCCCGTGATGCGGACGTGTGTGTCGCGCCACTCGGTGGCATAGCGTGTTCCAATATTGTAACCGCCCACAAAGGCTGTCTGGCCGTCTACCGCCAGAATCTTGCGGTGGTCGCGTGCATAACTGCGCAAATGGAATGGATGCCACGGCCATGACAGCAGTGGATACTCCAGGACATGCAGGTTAGGGCATGAGGCAAAGCGTTTGAAGGAGCGTGGAACAACAAGGTTGGCAAAGCCATCGAAAATGATGTATACCTGGATTCCACGATTGGCGGCACGTTGTAGTTCCTGCTTGAACCGCTGCCCGATCTCGTCGTCCTTCCAGATAAATGTTTCGAAGACAATGCGCTCTCGCGCCTGACGAATGGCATGGAGCATCGCTTCATACAGGTCTTCACCGTAGGTATATAGTTGTATCTCCGAATCGCCTATCGTCAGAGGTGCAGGACAGGTGCGTGGGAAATGCCCCTGTAAATGGGTACGCTTGCGCCGCATATCAACCACAGCGATTGTGCCGATTACCATCAGTTGCATCGTGAGGAATGTCAGCACAATCCAAAGCAACAGTTGATAGTTCATAATCCTCTTTCATCTGGTCGGTCAAAACAACTGCGTTCTGACTGCCTCTGTACTAGATGAACAGGGAATTTCTTCACGCTCACGCCGATGGATCACCATCGGGCTATCCCTGTCCACGATAGAAGCATAGCATGGCCGTATAAGTTGACACTGTGGAGCAACTGAGTTGAAACTGAGAGTGAAGCATGATGCGTGGGAGTGAGGGTGGGAGTCCACGGGTTCTTACATGGGTAAGTTTTTCGGAGGGAGGCGTGCGCCTCTCTCCGAAAAACTTACCCATGTAAGCCCTGGGCAGGGCCGCCACAACGATACATAATGAAAAAGAAGGATAGCCATTGCAATGGTGGGCTAATCCTTCTTTTTATTGGCTTTTTCCTTCTGGGCCTTTTGCGCCTTGTAGTAGGACTTTGGCTTAGGGCGACGTTCCGTATCAACGTATGCTGCCAGGGTCGAGTCTTCGCGAGCAGCAACCTCAACTTCATCGCGCTCACTGATCAATTCTTGCAGGTCGTTGTAGATGTTGTAGTTGTCGCTGGCTTCGCGCATCTTGAGCATGTGACGCAACACATTGAGCTGCGTCGTACTCGTTTTGTCATCCTTCGCCGCCTCTGCCCGATGCAACAATTTATCGACTAACTCCATGCTATCATCATGTGCGCCAATGCCTTCGAGTCGGTCGCGCACCATTATTAATTGTTCGTATAAATTCATGTCACGCTCTCCTCTTGATAGTAGACAATCCACCGCTAAGAGGTATGGTAACATAGCGTGCATAACCCCGTCAAATTGCCATGACTGATGCATGTTCAATGATGATAGCGAGGAAGAGCGATAGCGAAGATGCAGCCCTCCCCCGGAATACCTGTGCTTTCCACCCAGATATGCCCAGCCATAGCCTCGATAAGTTGCCGACAGAGGTATAGCCCTAAACCGGTACCGCGTTGCACACTATTGATGGCGTTATCCAGGCGCATAAATTTGGTGAATAGTCGTTCGCGCTCCTCCGCGTTGATGCCTGGCCCCCAATCGCGAATCTCAATTAATACAAATGGGTTAGCGAGCGCGAAGGTCGCCGCGTCAGGGGTAACAACAGGCTCTTTCCCCTGTTGAGAAGCAGCTAGGCGACTTTTGACTGTTGCCACGTCAACACATGTAGCAGTGATAGCGATAGCGGAAGCGGCAGGAGTATATTTTAAGGCGTTGCCCACGACATTGAGTAACACCTGGCGCAGGCGCAGGTCGTCCACCCAGACGTATACATCGTCAGCCACGTTCACTTGCACTGGCCGTTTCTCGCGTGCAATGATGGGGTCCAGAATTTCCAGGATCAGTTGTACAGCTTTGACCAATTGCATTGGCCCCATGTTGAGCGATACATGGTCTTGATCAATACGGCTCGTGTCCATGACATTACCCAGCAGTAGGATCAATTCTTCACAAGCACGACGAGCGTTTTGGAGGAAGTGTTGTTTTGACTCATCGTCTAGCGCGGCATTGAAGGTATCAAGTAGTTCAAGATAGCCTTGAATGGCGGTCAAAGGGGTACGTAGTTCATGTGAGGCGGTCATGAGGAAGTGATTTTTGACTTGTTCTGACTCTTGTGCTCGTTTGAGTGCATCACGCAGTTCGGTATTCAGACGAACATTCGTAATAGCGATGCCAGCCTGGACGCTGATTTCTTTCAACATTTCCAGGTGTCTTGTCGTATAAGCACGAGGCTGATAGCTCTGTGCCGAGAGGAGTCCAAGAACCTGTCCGCCATAACGAATAGGGATGAAAAGAATAGATTGTGATGGACGCGCATTACCGATCAGGCCCTCATGGGTATTAGGATTCTCTTCTTTTATAAATTCGGCATACTCCTCGGCAGTAGAAAACAAATAGCCGGCGTTTTCCTGGTAGAGGATTTTTTTTATACTGACGGGATAATGCTTGTATTCAAGAGGAGGGTAAACCACACCTTCATCAATAAAGAAGTCGATGATGAGTTTTTCGGTGTCACTATAATAGCGGCTGATATAGAAGGCGTCCGTTGGCATGACGCGCCCAACTTGCTCGTAGATGGTCTGATAGACGGTCTGTAGATCGCGCAAAGCGTCCGGGGCTGAAAGTGCCCAGCCGATTTTAATAAGGGCGGCTCGCTCTTCGCTGGTTTGTTGCGCCTCCTTGTACAAGCCTGCGCCTTCAATGACCACCGCCGCCTGGTTAGCAAACAATTCGAGCAGGGCCATGGTTTCCAGGATAGGACGCCGACCATCCAGAGGCGCGTCTGGCGTCAAAAAGCCGAGCAGGGTATTGTCGCCTGTAATCAGTGGTACCAGCAACATATCTTCAGGATGCCAGGCAGTGCCATCAAGCATAGTTGCACAAAGGGGGGAGGTAGCTACCTGTTCACTTTCGCTTACATCTACGACAAAGTAATTATTTATCTGTTCATTGCGCCAAAGGGAAGCTTCGGCAGGAATAAAGTACGATTCGCTGATGCGATACTCTTCGCAAATCAGTTGCGCCACAATATCTGCTGGCAAGGGATGCTGGTGCAGGTATTCTTCATTCTCTGCACTCACGCCTGACACAGCACGGGCATGAAAATATCCTGCATCATCGGCCAGATACAGTGCCGAATGACGAAAGCGCAGTGCTTTACACGATGCCTCTGCTACCCGTTGTAACAAGATGTCGATGTCCATATGAAGACGCAATGAAGAGCCGATATCTGTGATGTATTTGAGCACCTCACGTTGATATGCCAAGTTGGCCTCGGTCTGCTGAACATCTTCAAACATGTCTATGTTTGGGTAGCTGGAAGGGACATCGAATTGCTGCACGTATGTAACCTCAAATCTGATTGCCAGTTTGTTTGCAATTATACCATATTCCTGAGCTATACTCGACTAAGCAAATGAAGGTAAGAGCTGTTTTGAGTGCTTCAAGCTCTCCCATAATGTCATTCATGCGGTAATTCCTCTTCAGGCCAATTTACGTGCGTGACCTGCCATATATGGTATACCACATACGGTAGATGCCCGTCAACCTGAAAGTCAAGTACAATCGACTCATCACGAGTAAGGTAGAGGATATGACAGTACGTTTACGGGTAAAGGAACTGGCAGAACAGAGGGGCTTTAATATTTCAACACTGTCCAGAAAGTCGGATGTTAGCCAGAACACAATACGGCGGCTTTGGCATGACCCATACCGACATGTGGAGATTTCGGTATTGGAGAAGATAGCCAGAGTTTTAGGGATACCAACGGGTGATTTATTAGAGGATGTGCCAGACGATACAAAGGACACGTAGAACGGGGGTGCATTCGATGCAAAAAAACAGGCGATTTTATGCATGAACAGACGGAGTGGAAATATTCGGGAGAAAGGCAACACACGGCATGTCTTCAAATTCTATTCAAGAACATAGCTCTATTCAGCCCTCTTTTCGCACTACCTGGACGAGGCGTCTTATTGTAGCACTGACGATTCTCGCGTATATTGTTATTGGGGCGATCATACTCTACGCACTTTCATTGATCTCGAACGCACTTATTGTAGTACTTATTTCGGCGTTGCTTGCCTATATGATGCATCCGTTTACACTGTTGTTGCAGCGACGACTCCCACAACCCCTGGCAATCGCTATCGCTTATGTAGTGGTTGTAGCTGTGCTGAGTGTGATTGTCTATTTTGTAGTATTCTCTCTGGTGCGCGAATCGTCCTCTTCCATACAATCGCTCTTTGGGCCACCGGGACAGCGTTTTCTCCAAGCAGCGATAGATTTCCTGGGTCAGTTTGGAATTTCGCAGCAGCAGATTGACCAGTATAGGAATCAATTGCTCTCCCAGGTGCAGGGCTTTATCACGGGAATCGTTCCTTTGTTGACTGGTATTCTCAGTAACTTCATTACATTCATCATTATTATCACGCTTAGCGTCTACTTTGTCGTTGATGGGCCACGCCTTGTGCGCTGGCTATGTAACAAGACGCCGTTAGCGCAGCGCGATACCGTCACTTTTTTAGTACACACGCTTGATCGCAGTGTGGGTGGGTACTTTCGCGGCCTATTGCTGCTTTCCGCGATAGGGGCGGTGTGTACTGGTGTGGTGCTCACGCTGCTCCATGTGCCTTATGCAACGTTGCTGGGCGTGATCTTCTTCCTGCTATTCTTCATCCCGATGATCGGGGGCTATGTAAGTGGGATGCTATGTATCCTGGCGGCGATCCCCCAGGGATGGGTAACAGTCCTTATTGTGGTCATCTTTATTGTGCTGCTGCAGCAGATTGTGCTAGGGCAGGTATTGGCCCCACGCATCTTTAGCCATTCCATTGGACTGCATCCTATTGTGGCACTTTTTGCGCTCTTAGCGGGTGGGCAGCTTTTTGGTGTTCTTGGTGGCTTTTTCTCGGTGCCGCTCGCAGGCGTCATTCAGGAAATTATTACCTCATTCTGGAAAAGGTGGGAACATAACCACCCTCAACAATTTGAGACGCAAGTGATTCCTATACAACTACAACAACCAGCTCCAGAGAAGCTAGACGGCGCACCCACTTCGCCATAGCCTAACGTAGTTTTTGTATGACAGTTACTTTTCCTCTCTCAGGAGCGTAGCCAGCGATCATACCACGTTCGCACACGTTGCAGCAGGTCTATCTGATGGGCGCGTTCGCTAATACCGTGGGGTTCTCGTGGATAAATTACCAACTCGGTGGGTACGCGGCAATCTCGTAATGCTCTGTGATATCCTATTGCCTGGCTGATTGGTACACGCTCATCTTTTTCCCCATGCAGAATTAATACGGGCGTTTTCACCTGTCGGACAAACGTGATTGGGCTAAGCTTCATGTGTTGATGCAATGCGAACCCATCCCAGGGCACACTGCCGCCCAGTTCGCTCTCAAATTCCGGCAAATCGCTGGTCATTGCCATCATGCCCCAATCGCTGACACCTGCGCCCATGATCGCGGCCTTGAAACGTTCTGTTTGTGTTACTGCCCACGCGGTCATAAAGCCGCCTTGACTCCAGCCACCGATACCGAGCCGCTCAGGGTCAGCAATGCCGCGCTCAATGGCGGCATCTACGGCAGACATCACATCGCCATAATCAGCCCCGCCTACATCGCCGCGAGCGGCGGCGGCAAACTCCTCACCATGCCCACTGCCACCACGCGGATTGGGCATGAGCACAGCGTATCCGGCTAGAGCTAACCATTGTGACCAATTGCCCCAACTCAGCGTCAATGCCTGGTCCCAACGCCAATACGGTCCACCGTGAACCAGTACTACAGTCGGTAATGGACGATCACTTGAGATGTGCGGCGGTCGTACCAATATGCCATCCAATTTTAGACCATCGGATGCTGTCCAGAAAAATGGTTCTTGTGAGCCAAATGTTAGGCCAGCGAATTGCTCTTGATGTGACGAGACCTGATGGAGAGCAGGTTCTCCATCGGCACCTTCGATCAGTCCAGCCCAAACTTCTTGCGGTTGCGTACCTGAACTGCGCACAACTGCTAGCATCGTCTTGCCACCCTCGATAGTGCGTACATGCCAATCTCCATAGTCGCCAGCACGGTCTTGTGGTGCAGTGGGAAAGAGTGTTGTGACCGCACCCGTGTCGGGATTCACCTTGCAAAAATGTGTCTCCAAGCCTTCCAGGATACTGAGCACTACTTGTTCATCTTGTTGCAAGCGGCACAAATCCGCGGCACAATTCGTCTCACCGCAGGCAATACGCCGTGGTTCGCCACCTTGAGCAGGAACAGCATAGACTGCCATTGAAGATTGACTTTTAGCGGAGGCAGAGGCGACAAAAAGGATAGTCTGCCCATCAGAAGACCAGGTCAAGGAACCGATGTTACCGGGAAAACGACAGACGACCTGTGGCTCTCCACCGGCAAGCGGAATGCGCTCCACGACATTTTCGAGAGAGATAGAATTCAACTCCGGTGACGGCCAGACAACATAGGCAAGTTCAGCACCATGAGGATGCCAAGCAAGTTCTTGAATGTGACGATCGCCGCTCACGAGCGTCGCAACCTCGTGTGAGGCGAGAGAGGCCAGACGTAAACGGGCATATGGTCTGCGCTCGCCGTATACCTGCGCGTCATCGCGATCTTTTTCACGTCGCTCATCTTCCTCTTTCGGCTCGTCCGCGCTGGTAAAGGCGATATGCCCTCCAGCGGGCGACCACGCGAAGTCCAATACCGCCTTTTTGTTGGTTGTAGGAGTCAGTGGCTGAGCCTCACCACCGTCAGTAGCGATAAGGTAGAGTTGTGATGTGCCACGTTTGGCGCGGTCAGAGAGAAAAGCTATTTGGTTGCCATCAGGAGACCATTGAGGGTGACTGTCTGCTACGTCACCACGCGTAAATTGCCGGGCAAGGCGAGATGCGTCAGTAGGGGCCAGCCAGATTGCGCTTGTTGCATGTTCCTCTTTCTTGCTGAGCGGCCTGAGAGTGTAGGCGACATACGTTCCATCAGGGGAAACCTGTAGTGCTTGCGGTAGGGAAATATCCGCGATGAGAGCGGCGGTGAGTTCGGTCATTGTTGTTCCTCTTTAGTACGTTAGACAACCTACGGCAGTGCAATCGGTGTCACTTCCCGTATCTGGTCCAAATGAATACATGTAGCAGGCATGATTTTTCTCCTTATTGGTATTTCAGCTTGTATAAAAACACGTACTATGGTTATACCACGTTGGTGGCATTTGAGGGAATTATTTGACGAACAGGAGCGCATTTCCCACACAAATATACGCTCTCGTTATTTGATATTACTTGCAAAATACAAGTAAACATGCTATACTATTCTAAAACCAGGAAAATGAGAAAGAGTGTTGAGAGCATGAAACACAAATATCAAAGACGCTCGGACTGCCCAATCAACTTTGCCTTAGAGATGTTTGGCGATCCGTGGTCGCTTTTAATCATCCGTGATATCGTCTACTTTGGGAAGAAGACGTATGGGGAATTTTTGGCCTCAGAGGAAGGGATGGCGACCAATATTCTCGCCAACCGCCTCACTCAACTGGAGCAGCAAGGACTACTGGTGAAAAAACTTTCGGAGAAAGATAAGCGAAAAGAGGAGTATGCCCTGACGGAAAAAGGTCTCGATCTCATCCCTGTCCTGGTGGAAATGGCGAACTGGAGTGCCGAGCACGATCCACGCACTGGTGCTCCGGCGGCCTGGATTGCCCTGATGAAGGCCGATAGAGAGAAAATGATTCGACTCATTCGTGAAACGGTGCAGAGTGGCGGCTCTGTTTTTGTAGGTGAGAAGAGTCTTGTGGGTCAATTCGTCTAGCACTGCTCCTTAACTTCCGCAAAACGGCAAGGTTCTCGTCGTGAACTCTGCTGTTTTTTTATGGGATGTCTCATTTCCCCATCTAACTGAGAGCAGTAGTGGCCTCATTTTGATTCGTTCTTCTGGTGATTTCCGGTTTTTGGAGGGGCAGGAAGAAGAGGTATGTAGAAGACACTTGCAAATTGCAAGTTATATATGCGAGAAGGAAAGAGAACAACTCGCGAGATCGGAAAGGATGAAACAGATGGCTACAAGGTTCCTTGATCACGATACAGTCACTGCTCCTCTGGAGAATGTGGTGAGGGTAAGACCCATTGCGGCTTCTCCTGTGAAAAAGGCGCGATCTATCACCGCGGCTCTGATGTTCCTGATCGGCTGCGTTGCTTTGATGATGACTGGCTTTGCCGTGATCCTTCCCGTTTTCCCGCAGCGCTTGCAAGCCCTGGGGCTGGGATCTGAGATGCTGGCGTTGATGGAAGGGGCCTTTGGTCTGGGGATGTTTCTCTTCAGCACACCAATGGGAACATGGTCTGGTCGCATTGGTCGCAAGCCCATCCTCTTTATCTCGCTGGCCGGTTTTATCGTCACCAACCTGCTGCTGGCGTTCGTCAATGTGCCGCTGCTGTTCATTCCCATCCGCTTTGTTGAGGGCATGTTGCTTTCTGGCTTGATCCCTGTTGCGATGTCGATGGTGGGCGATACGATCCCGCTTGCGAAGCAAGGGCGCTGGATAGGATTTCTCACGACGGCACAGGCAGTTGGTTTCGCACTGGGTCCTGGCTTGGGAGGCTTCCTCTATCAAACGCTGGGTTTTAGCAGTCCCTTCCTGCTCTCGGCTGGTATCGCTCTAGCGGCTTCTCTGCTGGCAATCTTCATGGTGCCTGAAACACTGCCAAAGCATGTGCGGGTTGAGGCGAGAGCGCAGCAAGCCAGGCGTGGGACGACAGATCACAAGCCGAGGGAATGGCGCCTGGCTCGCCTGATTTGGCTCGTGGCTCCGTTCCTCGTGATCGATTTCGGGATGATCTTTACCTACCCATTCGTGTTCCCGCAGTTCCCTTTCTTCTTTGAGAAGGTGCTTCACTACAGTACAACACAGTATGGCATGTTGTTCAGTGTCTATGGCATGGCTTTGGCCGTCTTCCCGCTCTTGCTGGGGCGGCTCTCAGAGACCTTGCCGAAAAAGCCGCTCATCGTCACCGGCAGTCTGCTCTTTAGTGGCTTGATTGTGGTCATGTTAGTGGCTCCCCTCTATCCGCTTCTCATAGCGGGAGCGGCCCTGGCAGGACTGGGCAGTGCCTTTGTCGAGCCAGCAATGGGCAGCATCTACCTGGGTGCCACCAGCGACGAAAATCGCGGCCAGATCATGGGCCTACGTGGGTCAGCCATCTCGCTTGCTGTCATGCTTGGCCCGCTGACTCAGGCACTCGTTGGCCTGTGGATCACGCCACAGATCACGTTCGCTATCGGTATTGCTGTGTCGTTAGCGATGGCTCTGGTAGCCTTTCTCCTGTTGAAGAATCCTGAACGGGTGAAAAATGTGTGAGGCAGAAGATGGTCTGCGTAGGGGAGACGGCTTGTCACCGAAGGGCGGGCGAGGACAAGCCGTCTCCCCTACGCGATTCTGCTACAATAGAAGAGAGTATTGTACAATAACAAAGAACGCTGTATCTTGGCAGTAGGTAAAAGTATACTGGCCAAGTTTTTTTATGCAGTGTAGCTACAGAGGAAAGGGGGTAGAGTATGGCTCAGGTGCATATACCGGACAACCAGCGTGAACGCGAACAATTGCAACAGCCATCACACCCACAAGTCCAGAAGCAGAAGACACGCGCTGATCGACAGGTGAAACGGCGGTTTGGCATCACCGATCTCATTATTATTCTTGCTGTAATCGCCGCTATCGCGCTGCTCGTGGTAGCAGCATCGCGCTGGACGGCTCGTCTTACCCCGACGGTCAAGATCGATCTTTCATTCACTGCATTGCCAGCCTACGCGGGCTATTCGTTGCTGCGTATGATCCTGGGCTATCTGCTCTCCCTGATATTTACCCTGGTCTATGGACATATCGCGGCAACGCATCGCCATGCAAGTATCGTCATGGTGCCACTGCTCGATATCCTGCAAAGTATTCCCATCCTCTCGTTTCTACCAGTGGTCATCCTCACGCTGGTAGCTGTATTTCCACACTCAAATGTTGGCCTCGAACTGGCAAGTGTAATCCTGATATTTACCAGCCAGGCCTGGAATATGACCTTCAGCTTTTACCACTCCGTGCGTACACTGCCAGCCGATTTACGCGAGGTAGCTATTGTTACCCGCCTGCGTCCCTGGCAACGGTTCGTGACCCTGGAACTACCATCATCAATGATAGGCCTGATATGGAACAGTATGATGAGTTGGGCCGGTGGGTGGTTCTTCCTGATGGCCTCCGAGCAATTTACGTTAGGAAGCCACTCCTTCCAATTACCCGGACTTGGTTCCTATTTACAAGCGGCAGCTAACGCAGGCGATACTGGTGCATTGTTGCTTGGCTTAGCAACGCTGATTATCCTGATTATCCTGCTTGACCTGCTGTTCTGGCGACCATTGGTGGCCTGGGCTGACAAGTTCAAGGTCGAATTGAGTAGTAGCAGTGATGCCCCGCACTCACCGGTGCTCAACGCCCTACGTCGCTCAGCCTTCATTGCCTTTATCAATCATCACGTCTTTTACCCGATAGGACGGCTGCTGGCGGGGATTTTGAACCGCTTGCAGCCGCTTGATACCGACTTATCATCTCCATCTAGTGCAAAGGGAACAAGCAAATTCACTATTGGGCGCATAGTGACATATATTTTCATGTTACTACTCGCGGCATTTGTAGTGTGGGGCATCTGGGAGATGGTGCTCCTGCTGATACAAGTGAACCTGGCAACGTGGGGAAGTTTGCTATTGGCCGCATTTGCCACCTGGTTGCGTACCCTGGCAGCATTACTGATTGGTGTTGCGTGGACGGTGCCGCTTGGTGTCGCGATCGGACTTTCGCCGCGATGGTCGCGACGATTGCAGCCTGTTGTCCAGGTTATTGCCTCTGTGCCAGCGACAGCACTCTTTCCGGTGCTGTTATTGGCCCTCGTCGGTTTGCCGGGAGGACTTTCGTTTGCCGCGATCCTGCTCATGCTGCTGGGGACGCAGTGGTATATTCTCTTTAATGTCATCGCGGGGGCGATGTCTATTCCCAGTGATCTACGAGAGGCGACTACCGTCTATCATGTGACAGGCTGGCGACGTTGGCGCACACTCATTCTCCCCGCTATTTTCCCTTATTTGATCACTGGCCTGCTGACGGCCAGCGGCGGGGCATGGAACGCGAGTATCGTCTCAGAGTATGTACAGTTCAATAATCATACCGTCAGCACGATTGGTTTGGGAGCCAGTATCGCGTCGGCGGCTGCGGCTGGAGACTTCGCCAAGGTGCTCGCGGGAACACTCTTGATGGCTATTTTTGTAGTGGTACTGAATCGGCTGCTCTGGAAACGGCTGTATGCACTGGCAGAGCATCGCTATACATTAGCATAGAAGGAAAGAAGCTATGACGCAGTTTGATGCTCGCTCCCAACAAGATGGCACACAGGCGGCACAAGCAATGGGCGAAGTGTTGTTGGAGGCACGGTCTTGTAGCAAAACGTATGAAGCGGAGGGCAAGCATGCACAAAGTGCCAACGCTCATCTAGTGTTGGATAACGTACAGGTGGAGGTACATGCGGGTGAATTTGTGGCACTACTTGGGCCATCAGGCTCCGGCAAATCCACACTGTTACGTATCCTGGCCGGATTGCTGCCCCCTTCAAGTGGGGAAGTCTACTTCAAAGGCAAACCACAACACGGGCCAAACCCCCATATCGCGATTGTCTTTCAATCTTTCGCGCTCTTCCCTTGGCTGACGGTCTTGCAAAATGTCGAGCTTGGCCTACAGTCGCAGCCGTTGACGCCGACACAGCGCTTGAAACGCGCTCTGGCTGCTATCGACTTGATAGGTCTCGACGGTTTCGAGGATGCCTATCCTAAAGAACTCTCCGGTGGGATGCGCCAGCGCGTGGGTTTTGCCCGCGCACTGGTTGTCGAGCCGGAGCTTCTGTTTATGGATGAACCTTTCAGTGCCCTGGATGTCCTGACCTCGGCGAATCTGCGCAAGGAACTATTAGGATTGTGGCGTGCGCAAAGTATGCCAACGCGTGCCATCCTCATGGTAACTCATAATATTGATGAGGCTGTCAGTATGGCAGATCGTATTCTCGTATTGAGTGCCAACCCTGGACGTATACGTGTCGAGTTGCCTGGGCTACCAGTCGCTCAACGCACCATTCAAAGCGAAGCCCATACCTCTCTGGTCGATCTCATGTACCGCATCATGACCAGCCCACAAGAGGATATTGCAACGCTGCTGCCAACGCGGGTACCACTAGCCAAAACGGGTCCGTTAACACCGGCGGCACCACGACCGTATCAGATACTTCCTCACGTCTCTATTGGCGATGTTACGGGTCTTATTGAGTTGGTTCATACTCGTGGAGGGCGTGAAGACCTGTATCAGATTGGTCGGCACCTCCACCTGGAATTAGACGATCTCCTGCCGCTCTTAGAGGCAGCCGATCTGCTTGACCTCGCCGATACCGAAGAGGGTGATCTGGTCTTAACTGAGCATGGTACCCGTTTCGCGGAGGCTGGTGTGCTGGAGGAGAAGAAAATATTCCGCGATCAGGCTTTGGCCCACGTCAGTCTGCTGCGCAAGATTGTCCAGGCACTGGAAGCAGCACCTAGCCACGTTTTGCCAGAAGAGCACTTTCTGCACATTCTGGAGACCCATTTCAGCGAAGAGGAGGCACAAGCGCAACTGGAAACAGCTATTAACTGGGGACGCTACGCGGAGTTGTTCGCTTTCCAAGATGAACGAGGTATGTTCCGTTTAGAGGAGAAAGACCCGGCTGAGATGGTATAGCACAGCAAAGTAGCAACATTCCTCTGGCGAAGACTTCGCCAGAGGAATGTTGCTACTTTGCGTTAAGGTGTATTACTTCTCAGCTAGAGGCAATACCTCATCAATGATGCCGTACGCTACCGCTTCCTCTGGACTCATGAAGTAGTCGCGGTCGGTATCTTTCCGAATGCGCTCTAGCGTCTGTCCAGTGTGATGCTTAATAATCTCGTTGAGCACATCACGCGTATGGAGAATTTCCTTGGCCTGAATGTCAATATCCGTGGCTTGACCACCAATGCCACCTTGAATTAACGGCTGATGTATATGGATGCGAGCATGGGGAAGGGAACGGCGCAAGCCAGGGTCGCCCGCCATGAGCAGAATCGTGCCGAAACTGGCAGCAAAACCGACGCAGGTTGTCGCAATCGGACAAGGTAGGATACGCATAGTATCGTAGATTGCCAGACCGGCGGTCACTGAGCCTCCAGGTGAATTAATATAGATGTTCACCTCGCGCTTACTATCCTCTGCCGCCAGGAAGAGCAGCTGCGCCACCACGAGATTAGCCATTGACTCTTCGACCTGGCCGTTCACCATAATGATGCGCTCTCGTAACAGACGCGAAAAAATGTCATAGGCGCGTTCACCACGCCCAGTCGTCTCGATTACTGTTGGGACAAACAAACTTGATGTCATAGCTTTTCTCCCTATTCCGCTTTTTGACGGACAAAGTAGTAATGCACAAACGCAATGTTGCCACTATTCCGCTCATCCAACATACCCGCGAGCAACCAGCCCTCCTGACCGTACTCGTTCAAATGGGCAGCATCAGGTAATGCACGCTCACTCGTATCAATGGTCAACACGCGATATTCCCAGTTGGTGGGAGCTGCTGGCACACTTTCGTAGACCATTGGCAGTGGCAAAGAGGAACGAACATCCGGTTGACCGGATGCGAACTTGTGAAACGATAGGTAAACCGACATGGAATGGTACCTCCTCTAAATGGTAGTCACAACTTATGTCTTGAATATACCATGCTGATAGTTTATACTGATAGAGAAAAAGTATGCTGTGAGCATAGATGCCGTGCGAGATATGCCAAGAGCATAGGAAAGAAGGGAAGAGTGTCATGACAGATTTACAAGAAATCATTGGTAGGGTCATTCGCCGTGAACGCCAAAACCGCCATTTAACGATTAAAGAACTGGGGGATAAAGCAGGTTTATCGGAAATTTATGTTGGAGAAATTGAACGGGGTCAGAAGTATCCATCGGCGAAAGTGCTGGAAAGCATCGCCACCGCATTAGATTTAGATTTGGCCGATTTGCTGGAACTGTTCGCCGAGGAGATTCGCTATGAGCGTATGCCACAAACGGTCAACGCGATAGGTTTTACGCTTCCGGCAACGCCGGGGCAGCCGCGCCGCCTGGTGGTGAAAAAGATTGTTAACATGCTCAACGAGGGGGATGTGGAGAGTGTGGCGGATTTCAGCGCGTTCCTACTTTCCAAGAGTTTCACGCCACAATAATATGACTATTATGGAACAGGGGGATGAGTGGGTGTGGGGTTTGCCATAGCGGGCTATCATACATTTGATAGATAGGGACGCAGCCCCGCCCCAGGACAGGCACCAGGCCCCCACTCACCCTCACAACCGCCCCCTGTCCCTACGCATAGCTGCTGCCCGTTCATTGAAGATTGGCAACCTGGCGGTAACCCCGCACTCACTCAAGAAACAATTGACAAGCTAGTTATCGACGCTATGGGAGATCCAGATATTGCCTGGGCCTTGATAGCTGGGGCCTTCGCCAAAGACCATCTGGGTTTGGTTATTTTCATCGACGGACATTTGCCAATAGTCGCCATAGGGGAGATTGTATCCTGCCGCTTTGAGGTAGGAGTAGCCTGGCACATAGCTAGAGATGCGGGTCGTTGCGCTCAGAGTTGTACCCCCGTCCTGGCTACTACGATAGAACAGATTCCATGAGCCGGTACGTGTATCCATCCAGCCCAGACGCACATCGCCGGGGGCTTGCCCAACGGCGAGGGCGGGGAAACTATGCTCAACGCCACTGGGAGCATCTGAAACATCCATGCGCTGCGAGAAGGTTTGTCCACCATCGGTTGAGCGAATGAAGAAGATGCGTTCAGGGGCAAAATTGGTCAGATCAACGGTGCCGTTCCATAGCAGGTAAACGGTGCCATCGCTCCCCACCTTGATAGCGTCTTGGGCACTGAGGTATGAAAAGCCGCAGGGGTGACAGGGAGCGGGTGCGCCGCTCATACCGAAGATAGTGCGTGTCCAATGCTGCCCATTATCACTCGATTTTGAGATCCAGAGCGTGACTGGCCCATCGCCTTTTTGCCGATGAGCTTTATCAAAGCTGTTCCAACTGAAGTAGATGGTGCCGTGTGCATCAATCGCGCCACCGGCAGAAAGTGACATGCTAAAACGATTGCTGGTGGGAAAAACTGAATGTGTGACCCAATGTACACCGCCATCGAGCGAAATTGAGGCCCAGGTATTAAAGCCATCGTCATAGCCAATGACGATCTCGTTGCCGCGTACCACGAGTTCGTCTTTATCCAGTGCTGGCGGCAGGTTATCGACGACGACGGGCTTACTCCACGTCGCGCCAAAGTTGGTTGACTTGACGATCTCAATCTGTGCTTTGGGGAAATTCTGCATGAACGAGGCCCACACGGTACGGCCACCAACTGGGTCAACGACGATCTGGGGGTCATCCTGCCCACTCGTGCCTTTAATTGGCCCTGGAGCAACGGCACGCGGGTCCGACCATGTCGCCCCGTTATCATCAGAACGCTGGAAAACCATGTGCAAATTGCAGCCTGAGCATGTTTGCCCACCGGTTACATCATAATGCTTGTACATCACATAGACATGACCAAAGCTATCAAGGGTCAGCGATGGCTCCCAGTCATCGCCCGAATGGAAACCCACGCGAACTTGCCGCGTGAAGTGCTGATTGCCAGTGTTATTGGATGTAGCTTGTTGTGCGAAAACTGCATTGTCCTGCACACCTACGAACATAACGCCAACCAATACAAGCAATGATGCGAGCAAGAAGAATGCGCAACGGCGCAAGCGCAGAGCATACGTCCAGGTACATAAACTTCTCATACGGGGGGAACTCCTTAAGGCTCTAACGATTTGTAGTAGTTGGAGGTAGATGGTGCTGCAAGAGGCTGCAACATCCACTCCCAACTACTAATGGAGATAGTTGATTAGCTGTTCAGACTATGAGAGACCCAGATATTGCCTGGGCCTTGATAGCTTGGTCCCTCACCAAAGGACATTTGAACAGTGTTATTCTCATCCACTACCATTGACATGTAGTCACCATAGGGGGAGCCAAAGCCTTTTGGTGTTAGATAGGGATAGCCAGGAACGTAGCCAGAAATACGAACGGTGTTGCTGAGGTGTTGTCCACCATCCTGGCTACTGCGGTAGAACACGTTCCAGGCTCCGGTGCGTTTATCCATCCATGCTAGACGCACATCGCCGGGAGTACTGCCTACAGCCAAGGCGGGGAAGCTATGCTCAACGCCACTGGGAGCATCCGAGATACCCACACGAGGAGAATAACTGTTGCCGTGATCGGTTGAGCGTGAGAAGAAGATACGTTCGGGGGCAAAGTTCGTCTGAGCAACTGTCCCATTCCAGAGCAGGTAGATGGTATCATCACTACCGACGCGTAGTGCCATTTGCGCCCCCAGAAAAGAGTAGCCACAATTGGCACAAGGAGGGGGTGCGCCACTGACATCTATCACCTTACGCGACCAGTTCTGCCCATGATCGCTGGACTTTGATACCCACACGGTGGAAGGCCCGTCACCATTCTTACGATGGGCCTTATCAAAGCTATCCCAACTAATGAAGATATTGCCGAGCGAATCAATGGCGGCACCAGCTGATAAGCTGATGCTAAAGAGGGGGCTGGTGTGGAAGACCTGGCGGGTTGTCCATAAATTGCCACCATCTAACGAAATGGACGCCCACGTATTGTAGTTATCGTCGTAGGCTACTACGATGGTGTTGCCACGCACAGCCAGTTCGTCCTTGTCTACACCGGGTTGGTGCGTAGAGACAAAGCTGGGCGCACTCCACGTCTGACCAAAGTCGGTTGACTTGACGACCGCGATCACGGATGTCGCATTTTGCAGGAACGAGGCCCATACGGTACGCCCATCTACCGGGTCAACCATGATTTGTGGGTCGTACTGCCCACCTGTCACCGGGCCGGGAGCAATGGGGCGCGGTATCGTCCACGTTTGCCCATCGTCGCTCGATCGCTGCACCAGCAGATGGAGATCGCAACCGGAACAAGTCTGTCCACCAGTTACATCATAATGCTTGTAGAGCGCGTAAGTATGGCCGTACCTATCAGTGGTGATAGATGGCTCCCAGTCATCGCCTGATTGAAAGCCGATGCGGGCCTGGGTGGTAAATTGTTGTGTGCCAGTTGCGGAGCTGCTCGCGGAAGCGGCCAGGACGGTGGCACCGTTGGCACTCCAGAGCAGTAACAATGCGAGCAACATAAAGAGAAAGGGAGCGACAGGATGGGGCCGTTTGAGTTTCCGAGAAGCAGAAGATGCCAAATTTGAATACATAAATTACACCCCTTAAAATAGCGTTGAGACGCGTGCGGCAGTGAGGAAAAATAAACAGGCATCGCTTGGTTACAAGGTAACGATAACATGCAACCTCTGAGTTGTCAATAATTTAGGCGATAGTATGCAGAGGGCCTGGTAGTTTGCGACTACCAGGCCCTCTGCATACTAGCAAGACTTATTAGAAGAAACGGCGGCGCGGACGACGCACATACGAACCGCGGCGATAGTAGCGCGAGGTATAGTGATGAACGCGGTGATAGGCAAAGGCACTCCAGAGCAGCACCAGGATAGCGGCCGCTATAATCGAGCTGATTAATGGAACGCCATAGATGGCAGGCTCACCTACAATGTGAAAATGGAAGACACCAACAACAAGGAAAATGGCAATAAAGCCAACGATGATGGCTCCAATGAGGCCATCAGGGGTACGTCGGCGCGCGATCAATTCTCCGATGATGCCGACCACAGCACCAATCAGCAGCCATATGAGCAGAGACGTGAATGTTATAGTCAAGTGTGTTTTCTCCTTCTCAAAGTTTTTTTTGTCTGAAACAGATTACGATATTATTTACTACACGTATAGCGCGGCAATATCATTTCAAATGGACATGAGAGGTACTTTTACCTCTGAAAAGCAGCTTGTTGTGCCTGTTTTTGGGCGCGTCGTTTTGCTAACCAATTGGTGATGAAACGATACAGGAAAATGAAAAAGAAGAGGTAAATTGCGCCTTCAAGGTAGCCACCTAAGACATCCGTGAGCCAGTGATCGCCTTCTAAGATGCGCGAATAGCCGATCGCCAGAAGATCATACACGGCATACAATTGGAAGGGAATCAACACCCAGCGATAACGCCACTCGCGTACCGGTTTTGTAAAGCTCAGGTAGAGTAGGAAACCATAGTAGGCCACATCATGTTCGGTATGGCCCGAAGGATAGGTTGGAAACGGCACTAATGGAGTAAAGAGGTGGATAGGGTATTTATGTGAATCTGGGCGAGGCCGCGCTACCAGATCATCCAGCACGACATTCAAGCCAGCAGAGCTCATTACGGTCAGGATCAGAAAGATGGCGGCCTGGAACCATGCGAGGGCGGGTAACTTACGAATTAACCGTACAAAACCCACGATAAGCATGCCGACAAACCAGGACGCTAAAGCTACCGCTGAAGGTATCGGGTTATTCAATGTGCTGGGAAAATTAAGGATGGATACTACTCCCGGCCAGTAGTGAATCGATTGCACGCCCTCTGTCGCTGACAAATCGAATGAGTATGGTGCAGGGTGGAAACGAATGATGACACAGGATGCAATGAATGCAAGCAAGCCAATAACCCATAAGGTCACTTCAACACGATGCCTTTTGCGGGCATCTGACCGATTCTTGCCACCCGCGGTGGTTGTCTCCGTCGGCTTCTGTATGCCTTGAGGATGAGTTGTATTATACATAATTATCCTTTTAAACTATGAATTTATTTGATCACTGCATACTACACGGGTTGCTTAGCTATACCGTATACAAGAGGGGTGCCATGATGAAGGCGGGCTTTTCCACACAAAGTGTAAAAACCGGCTTTCCCACAGAGGGACTGGATCGTTTGTGTCGGCGCAGAGGGTGTCCTGCCACCGGCGCTCCT
>JBPCJY010000168.1:0-52464 GCA_051004815.1 Ktedonobacteraceae bacterium | reverse complement strand
ATGTCAGCCCTATTGTCCTCCGCTGTTTTCGTAAACAGCCAAAGCTGAGTGTGCCTGGTTTCATTACAAAAGGTTGTCTTACAAGAACACAGTTCATCCACTGGTGTGCTTTGTGGTGCCATGAATGTGTTTTCTTGTTGACTACGGTTTAAGAAGCACTTTACCATACATAGTGCTTTACTCCTTTCACTTTACACCTCCAGGTAGTGACTCAGCCCCCTCTTGTCGTTCTCTACCGTGGGAAAACTTTGCCTGGCATGGCTAGAACATACGGCCATGCGGTGAAAGGAACACTACCTCTATGCGTGTGCAAATGAAACGCTATTGGCGTTTGCTGGTTAAATACCTCCGACCCCAATGGCTAAGCGTTGTCCTACTGACTGTGCTGCTGCTAGCTAGCATTGCTCTACAACTGTTGAACCCTCAAGTGATTCGTTACTTTATCGATACTACGCAGGCAGGTGGCCAAGGGCAAACGCTGCTGTTCGCGGCCCTGCTTTTCATTGCTATCGCTCTGATCCAGCGTACCATCGCTTTTTGCGCGACCTATGTGGCTGAAAATGTTGGCTGGACTGCCACCAACGCACTACGTGCTGATCTGGCGTTGCACTGTCTGTTGCTCGATATGTCCTTCCATAAGAAGTACACGCCGGGCGAACTGATTGAGCGTATTGATGGAGACGTGAACTCGCTTGCCAATTTCTTCTCCCAATTCACGCTCCAGGTGCTGGGAAACTCTCTGCTGATTGCTGGTATTCTGTTGTTGCTGTTTCGCGAGGATTGGCGTATTGGTGTCGGGCTAGCAGTATATAGTATCATCTCGCTGCTTGCCCTTGCCCTGTTGCAACGCATCGCGGTGTCAAAATGGGCGATAGAGCGTCAGGCTGATGCTGAGCATTATGGTTTCCTGGAAGAGCATATCGCGGGAACCGAAGATATTCGTGCTATTGGGGCAGAAGCGTATGTTACGCATCGACTCTATCGCTTGATGCGCCGTATGCTCGAAACGTATCGTGTCGCACGTCTGCTGAGTAATCTGACCTATATCAGTACCAGGTTTCTGTTTGTCATCGGTTATACCATCGGGCTAGGTCTCGCTGTGTACCTCTATAGCCAGCATCAGGCGACCATTGGTACAGCCTACTTGATTGTGTACTACATAGGCACGCTATCGACCCCTCTGGAAAACATCCAGGAACAGGTGGCGGACCTGCAAGCGGCCACTGCCAGTATTGAGCGCGTTGAAGAACTGTTGCAATTGCGCCCTCAAGCGCAGGAACAGGCACAGGCAACTCTTTCGGCGGGTACGATTTCAGCCGAGTTTCAGGATGTCTCTTTCAGCTACGAGCCACAGCAGGTGGTACTGCGCAATGTCTCGTTTCATCTACCAGTCGGAAAGGTTCTTGGCATTCTTGGGCGAACGGGGAGTGGCAAAACGACGTTGGCTCGTCTGCTCTTCCGTCTCTATGATCCTACCTCTGGCACAATCAGTTTGAATGGCGTAAATATTCGCGACGTGGCTCTAGATCATCTGCGGGATCATGTTGGTATGGTGACGCAAGATGTACAACTTTTCCAGGCCAGTGTGCGCGACAATCTTACCCTTTTTAAACAAGGTGTGAGCGACAAGCAGATTGAACGCGTGCTTATGGAGCTTGGGTTATGGGAGTGGATACAGTCTTTGCCAGATGGACTCGATACGGAGCTAGCAACTGGCGGACAAGGCTTGTCTGCTGGCGAGGCACAACTGCTGGCATTTGCGCGTGTCTTCCTCAAAAACCCTGCTCTGGTAATACTGGATGAAGCCTCTTCACGCCTTGATCCAGCCACGGAAAACCTATTGGAACGGGCTGTCGATCGTTTATTGGAGCAGCGTACAGGCATTATGATTGCTCATCGCCTCAAAACGGTGTTGCGGGCCGACGACATTATGGTCTTAGAAGATGGTTGCATTGTAGAATACGGGCCACGGGTAGCCTTGATGCATGATCCAACCTCACGCTTCTATAGTCTGCTGCAAACTGGATTAGAGGAGGTGCTGGTATGAGTACTGTAGCGCAAAAGCAGGATCGTCGCCTGAAAACATGGCCGTTCAACTGGCGACTCATCACCTACCGTCCGTGGCCCTACGCTGTCTTTTGCCTGTTCCATATCCTGTTTTTTGTCCTACAGGTGTTTCCGGGGCTGATTGAAAAGTCCATCTTTGATACCATCACACACGCGGCACCTGCGACTCTAAACATCTGGGGGCTTATCGCCCTGTACGCCTCGGTAGAACTGGGGCGACAGGCAACCTCGTTTGGCGAGATATGGGGCGATGTCACGTTTCGCTACACAACGGGTGCGCTCCTACGGCGCAACCTCTTTGCCAGCATTCTTCGCCGTCCCGGTGCGCAAGCGTTACCCATCTCGTCAGGTGATGCGATCAGTCGTTTCCGCGATGATGTTTTGGAGACTTCAGACTTCCCGTTGTGGGTACCAGACATGGTTGGGCAAACGGTTGCATCGCTGATCGCCATTATCATTATGGCCCGCATCAACCTGATCATCACGCTGGTGATCTTCTTGCCTCTACTCGTGGCTATTGTGGCAACACGCCTGGCATGGGGACGCATTCATCGCTATCGTCATGCCAGTAGCGCGGCGACGAGTGCTGTCACCAGCTTTCTGGGCGAAGTCTTCGGTGCGACACAGGCGGTGAAAGTTGCTAACGCGGAGAAAGACGTGATAGGGCATTTTCGTAAGCTGAACGACACACGCCGTAAGTTGATGCTCAAGGATCGCTTGTTTAGTGAGTTACTGCACTCGATCTCCGATAACGCGGTCACGTTCGGCGTTGGCATCACACTCCTACTGGCGGGTCAAGCGATGGAGAACAAGACCTTTACCGTAGGAGATTTCGCACTGTTTATATCCTACCTGTGGTTCACCACACAACTGCCAGCCCAATGGGGCATGTTTATTGGTGATTATAAGCAGCAAGAGGTATCGATTGAGCGCATGAGCGACATGATTACCGATGAGCCATTACAGGCGCTTGTCGAGCACGGGCCAGTGTACGAACGTGGGAAGTTACCCGAACTCGCGCATATAAAGAAAGCTGCTCTGCACCATCTTGAGGAACTGGATGTGCGTGGATTAAGCTATCGTTATCCAGGGACAACGGCTGGTATCGAGGATATCAATCTACACCTCAAGCGTGGTTCATTTACGGTGGTCACAGGACGTATTGGCTCTGGGAAAACAACGTTATTGCGTGTGTTACTTGGTTTGCTGCCAAAAGACGAAGGAGAAATACGCTGGAATGGCGTACAGATCAACGATCCTGCTCTGTTTTTCAAACCACCGTTCAGTGCCTATACGGCACAGGTGCCGCGCCTCTTCAGCGATACGTTGCGAAACAATATCCTGATGGGAATACCCGCGAGCGAGACGGAGATGCATGATGCAATCAACATGGCAGTGATGGAACCAGACCTGGAGGCTATGCCTGATGGATTAGACACGGTCGTTGGCCCTAGAGGCGTTCGCCTCTCAGGAGGGCAGATGCAGCGAGCAGCAGCGGCACGTATGTTTGTGCGCAACCCTGAGCTACTCGTCTTCGATGACCTGTCCAGTGCGCTTGATGTCGAGACCGAACATCTGTTATGGAACCGCTTAGTCGGTCGGCAAGCAACGTACCTGGTAGTCTCGCATCGGCACGCGGTTCTCCATCGCGCCGATCATATCATCGTTCTCAAAGACGGCAAGGTCGATGCCGAAGGGACGTTGGAAACATTGCTGGAAACCAATCATGAGATGCAACGCCTCTGGCATGGTGATGAAGCCGAAGTATAGTCTCGTTTTCATGCTTGTGGGCAACGGATGGTTCTGAGCTTGCCTCAGAGCCATCCACCGCTAGAGGGAACGAAGCTCGCCTTCGCCCCGGTTCGCCAGGACACGAAATCAGCCTTGATAGACGAGTTTCTCAAATTCGAAAAACAGCGGTAACGACTTACTATCCGCAAAGGGGAATATCTGCGTGGCGTATGCGCCGCCGAGGCCGTTTTTGAGGTCAATCCAAAAATACGAGTTGGCAAGCCCAGCCCAGGCCAGGCTTCCAGCGGCGCGACCAGTAGGGGCCTGTTCGTTGTTAATCATAAAGCTCAACCCCCAGCTTTTCGGCATGCCAGGGAAAAACTCCGCATCGTTCGATACCGTTGGCATCGCGGTGTGTAACATCGTCACTTTACTCTCACCCATCGCGTTGCCTGCCATAAGCTCGACAGTCTTAGCCTCCAGCAACTGCTGCCCCGAATCGGCTTTGCCGTGATTGAGGATCATACGAATAAACTTCAAATAATCGCTCACAGAACCGTAGAGGCCACCACCACCCATCTCGAACTCAGGGTCTTGGGGAACTTCGAAAGGGATAGGCACAAGGGTCCCATCCTCACCACGCTGATGGACCGTAGCAAGCCGTTGTCGCATGGCTGGCGTGATGCGGAAAGCTGTGTCGCTCATGCCTAGCGGTGTAAATACGTATTCAGTCAGATACTCACCCAGTTTTTGCCCGCTGACAGCCTCCACCATTTTTCCGGCCCAGTCCATGTTGATGCCGTAGTCCCAGCGCTCACCTGGATCAAAGAGCAGTGGCAACTGCAAGGTCGCGTTCTGGCAACTGATAATTGGAGGCAAGCCTTTAGCCTGCTGATAGCGCACAACATCCGCGTTCCAGAACTCGTAGCTGAAGCCAGCTGTGTGTGTGAGCAAGTGGCGGAGCGTGATTGCCCGTTTCGGGGCGCGTGTGAGTGGTTGACCAGCCGCGTCGAACCCTTCGAGCACACGTACCTCTCCCAGCTCAGGAATCACCTCGCTCACTGGTCCGTCGAGTGCAAGTTTGCCTTGCTCAACAAGTTGCATAACAGCGGTGCCAGTTAGTGCCTTGGTCATTGATGCGATCCACACGATGGTATCAGGGGTCATCTCGACTGACTCACCCAGGGTACGTGTACCGAAACCACCCTCGTAGATTGTTTTGTTCCGATCAGTAGCAGCTGCTACCACTCCAGGGACATCACCTGCTTGCGTAGCCTTCTGCAAAAGGGTATCGACGTTAGTCTTGAGTGACATAAGGACTCTCCTTTCTCGTTTTCCAAGATATTCCTAGAGGTTCTGACCAACGACATGCTGAATCTTCACGTAGAGGATCACACGCGGATCGCCACGGTAGCCCCAGGGGACACCATAATGTTTCGCTAGCGTATCATAGAAGGCTCCGGTGGGGTCCTCTTCAATTCGCTCCACAACACCGCGAAACTCGGCATAGGTATAGGGATCATCCACATCAGTGATAGACACAGCGACACGCCGGTCCCTCTGAATATTCTGATACTTCTTGCGAGTAGTGGTATGCGTGAACTTGATGTGTTCTCCATCCCATAAAACCACATGGGAGCCGACTGTGGGGCACCGTCGGCTCCCATGGTTGCGAGATGTGCAAACTCCTTTGCGTGAAGTATTTTCTGCACCTTTGGATTATTCAGTTCTGCCATGAGAAAAGCCTCTCTACAGTATATTCTCTGGAATATGCAGCTACCGCATACTCTTCAATAAACCATACCAGCGTTTCGGAGCATCCCATTGCTTATCAAGCAATGGGATTGCTGCTCTTAATAGTATCACAGAATAGTTTGCAAGGTTTCCAAGCTCACGTTCGCACCACACAGAATGACCACCACTGTCTTGTCCCGCCATCGTTCTGGCATTTTTAATAGGGCCGCGAGTGGAACACCTGCTGCCCCTTCAATCAGCATATGATGGGTCTGCATACAGAGGCGCATTGCCTTGCGAATCTCTTCCTCTGAGACAAGTATGTAGTCATCAACCAGTCGCTGGCACAAAGGAAATGTTATGGCGTCCTGCTCGACTCCCCCTGCTGTACCATCCGAGAGCGTCGTCAATGACTCCATGTCGAGAATTCGTCCGGCCTGCACCGATTTCGCCATGACAGGCGAGTGCTCTGGTGAGCAGCCAATGACCTCGGCATGAGCGAAAACCGCCTTCACATACTCGGCAATACCGGAAATCAATCCTCCGCCGCCAAGTGCGGCCAGGACGACATCAACATGGTTGATCTGTTGGCAAAGCTCAACGCCAATAGTTCCTTGTCCACCAACCACCTGCCGATTATTGTAGGGCGAGATATAGAGCATGTCGTTTTGCGCCGCATAAGAGCGGGCGTACACCTCCGTCATAACGCTATCTGTTCCCCAGAAGCGGCAATCCGCACCATAATTGCGGATAGACTCGACCTTGGTAGAGGATGTATGCTCAGGTACGAAAATCGTGCCCTGCATCTTCAAGGTATGGAGTCCGAACGCAACGGCAATGCCATGATTCCCAGATGATGCCGTCACTATCCCTCTCGTTCGCTGTTCCGGTGATAGCGAAAGCAGCGCGTTCATTGCGCCACGCACTTTGAATGAGCCGGTATGCTGGAGATTTTCCAACTTCAAATACACCTGGCTTCCTGTCAGCTTGCTCAACGGGAAAGAATACTCAAGCGAGGTTTCGTGAATATATGGCCGAATCTTGTGCTCTGCCTGCAAGATTTCTTGTAAAACATTCATGATAATTACTTTCTTCGATCAGTATGTTTGAAAGATGTATGCTAATCCTATCCTTTTTCATTGTGGGTTTGCAAGGCGATTACTTTGGCAAGCAACCTTTACCTATGGATACCATCTGTTGTATGCTGATTATGTTGAGATAGTTTGTAACTACTGTCTTTCTGTAAGAAAGGAAAATTTGATGGCAGCATATTTCGTCGTTGATATTCAGGAGATAACAGATCAGCAATTGTACGCGGAATACCGCAAAGGGGTTAGTGCAACAATAGAACAGTATGAAGGCAAATTCTTGGCACGAGGCGGGGCATATGAAACGATAGAAGGAGATTGGCAATCGCAGCGGCTCGTCATTTTGGAATTCGCTGATGTAGAACATTTCAAACGTTGGTACAACTCGCCTGAATACTCCCAGCTCCTTAAGATGCGTCACAAGGCATCTACCGCCAGGGCCGTAGTGATACAAGGCATGTGACGCTATACGCTCTATCAAAACATACCTGACTATCTGGCAATCAACCCTGGAGGAAGCACTTATGTCCCGGTTCTCTGCGAGCAACAACGGCAGCAAAACGATTTCTGGTAGCCAACAATGTCTCATCTCTCCAAGCGAGTCGTCTCACGATGAAGTGCCTGTCCGTCATGTCCTTGTAGCCATCTTGGGAACGGGGTTCTCTGGACTGGGAATGGCGATTCGCCTCAAGCAGCATGGCCAGGAAGACTTCATGGTGATCGAGAAGGCGGAGGACATTGGTGGAACATGGCGCGACAATACCTATCCAGGCTGCGCGTGCGACATTCCCTCGCACCTGTATTCCTTCTCTTTCGCGCTCAATCCACGTTGGAGCCGTACATACTCGCGCCAGAGCGAGATCCGGGACTATTTACGCCACTGTGCGAAGCGTTTTGGCATCCTTCCTCACATTCAATGGAACAGCGAATTGCTGAATGCTTCATGGAACGAAGACGACCAATGCTGGCATATTACCACCACGCAAGGTCAGCTTACTGCTGCTATCCTCATCCTTGGCAATGGGCCGCTCAGCGAGCCATCGCTTCCATCCATCCCAGGCATTGAAAACTTCGCGGGGGTATTGTTCCACTCGTCGCGTTGGAAGCACGACTACGATCTTACAGGGAAACGCGTGGCCGTCATTGGCACAGGTGCCTCAGCCATCCAGTTTGTCCCGCACATTCAGCCGCACGTTGACCACCTCTTCCTGTTCCAGCGCACACCACCCTGGATTCTCCCGCGTCATGATCAGCCGATTCCTACCTGGCAACGTGCGATGTTTCACATCCTGCCCATTACCCAGCGTGCTGTACGCACGAAAATCTACTGGCAACAGGAGATTGCGGCACTTGGGCTTGTCTATCGGCCCAACATTTTGGAGAAGATTATGCAACTCGCTCGGCGACACTTGGCGCGGCAGGTAGCCGACCCTCTACTGCGGGAAAAGCTCACGCCTCACTATATAATGGGCTGCAAACGCATTCTCTTGTCCGATGACTTCTATCCTACACTGTCCCAGTCGAATGTCGAGGTCGTTACCGACCATATTCGCGAGGTACGGGCGCACAGTATCGTGACCGAGGATGGCAAAGAGCATGAGGTTGACACGATCATCTGTGGGACCGGCTTTCATGTGACCGATACGCATCTCCCCCAATTTGTCCATGGACGCGGCGGTCGATCATTGGCCGACAGTTGGCAAACCAGCCCCAGTGCCTATTTCGGAACGACCATCGCCGGATTCCCTAACCTGTTCTTGTTGATCGGCCCCAACACTGGTTTAGGGCACAATTCAATGGTCTTTATGATCGAGTCACAAATCTCCTACATCCTGGATTGCTTGCACACCATGGATCGGCGACACCTGCAAAGCATCGAGGTGCGGCCAGAGATGCAGGAGGCATTCAATATGGAGATGCAGCAGAGGATGCGTGGTACTGTCTGGACCTCTGGCTGCTCCAGCTGGTACCTTGATGCCAATGGTCGTAACACGACGCTCTGGCCTGGGTTTACCTTTGAGTTCTGGCACCGCACACGCCACTTCGATCCACAGCACTACGACGTGATATCTCAGCCAGCGTCTGCCCGTGTTGGGGAAAAAGTTCTGTGTCGTCCGGTATAACTTTAGTATAGAGGGTTAGAGAGCTTATGATAATTGTGCCTGGAGAGCGAGTGCCAGTGTTTGGTATGCCAACGCGTAGTTCTTCTGGAGAGGTATTTTGATGGAAGAGGAAGCCACTCTGGTGACTCGTGAGCAGTATATAGAGATGCTCATTGATGCCTCATTTGAGGATGCCTCAGAAATGGAGTCAGGCTTCACGTTCTGGTGCGAACGACATATCCCAACCTGGCGTAAACAGGGATATGATGAAACGTGGATTCGGCAACGCATTGAAACGGCGCAGAGCAATCGAGGTCTCCACCGAAAATTGAAGGGACAGGGTTGTACGATGCTGGAGATCCGTGATGAGCTTCGAAAGACGTACGCAGATCATCCAGAACTCTATGACTTGGCGAGAGAACGCGAACGTATCCACCCTGGCCTCCTGCGCAATCGTGGGAATACGGGCGATATCCGGCAACGCTATACGCTGCGCATCATGATCTATGAAACAGATAAACTGGCCTTTGAGAAGTTGTGTCGCTGGAATGGCCTACCAATGCCGAGTCCTGATAGCGTTTTCTGTGAGCAACCTGATACTGTACGAGTGGTGCGTGATCTGAGTACTGTCGAAGAATTGGAACTGATGTTGGCCATGAGCAGGTATGCGCTCCAACTTTTTGATGCGCCGGAAAACCTTGCCAAAGACCAGATCGCTCCACTCATGGAAGCGCATGGGAAGCAACTTCGTGCTACCTTTATCGCCAAGCATGGATATCGGCCAGAAGACTCGACAACACCATATGTCCCCATCACGATTGATGGTCCCCAAGATCATGATGCTTATTATGCCAAAGAATATTCGTAATGTGAGCAAAGGAAGGAGACATACGATGGAAAAAGCCTACGCGTTGGTCAATGTCAGGGACATTAACTTGCTTTGCCAGCACTATAAAACCTATGCACAGATTGAAGGCCAGTCCAGGAGACGGAAGATCACGCGAGCCCGCAGGCGAAATGGCGTTCTGGAAGTCAGAACAGCAGCTCGTGACGAATGGATACAGCCTGTTATATGGATCGAATGGGTCAATGATCTAGGAGTTCTCATTCGGTATATGGCTCAGGATATTCGATAATAGAGAGCTTGCGCTTTCTTCCTTGCGCTGGATTCTGTTACAGGAGCATTTTCCGACGGCGATTCCCTACCTTTTTCGGAGTTAGCATAGAATCTCATTTCCTTATCCTGCCAGCAGGTGGAGGGACGTTTTTTCTCCAGGGAAGAGACCCGCATCATCCAGAGCCAGTGGAAGCAGATGTCCAGCATTCAGGATCTGCGTCCAGTACATGAGTTGTGCGATATCCAGCGTTGTATAGAAGCCAAGGTAGAATTTACGTTGGCCTTGACATGCCCTCCAGATTGACGGGATTGTGCAGCGGAGCAAACTCAGCAAGGCGTTTGATGACGCCCTTGACGGTAGGAGTGATCACTGTCGCCTCTCGATACTCCTGTCCACCATGAACGACGCGATGACCGACGATGTCGATCTCCGTGAGTTGGCTGAGCACCTGCGTTTTCCCACCGACAAGCGTGTTGAGCCAGCATTGAGCACGACTATCTTCATCGTCGTTCGAAACCTCCTGCTAGTCAGTCCACACCCAGTCGCGTACTTCTGGCATATCTTCAAAGGTGGTTCGGACATAGCTATGGTGTTTGGTCAGCAGATCATGGCATTCCTGAATGAATGGCGGCGTCAGATGGTGGAGGCGTGTCGCATTCTGCATGGCCAGGATGCAGAGATCATACCGACTGACTTTATTGAGCACGACCATATCGAAGGGCGTGGTGGTCGTCCCCTGTTCGTTAAAACCGCGCACATGGAAACGAGCCGCATTGGGCCGTCCGTGAATGAGTGCGTGGATAGCTCTCTGATAGCCGTGAAAGGCGAACACGACGGGCTTGTCTGCTGTGAAGAGTTCTGTGAAGGTGGCGTCATCGAGCCCGTGCGGGTGAACATCTGGCGAGTACAGGGTCATCAGGTCGACGACGTTCACCACGCGCACCTTCAATTCTGGCAGGTGATGGCGCAGCCACCATGCCGCGGCCACGGTCTCCATCGTCATGACATCACCGGCACACGCCAGCACCACGTCGGGCTCAAGGTTGTCCGCGTTGCTTGCCCACTGCCAGATGGAAAGACCACGCGTACAATGTTCAATGGCCTGCTGCATGGGTAGAAATTGTAAGTGAGGTTGTTTATCAATCACAATGAGGTTCACATAGTCGCGGCTGCGCAAACAATGATCAGCAACGGAGAGCAGACAGTTTGCATCTGGCGGTAAATAGACGCGCGAGACGGTGCCTTTACTTGTAAGCGCGGTGTCGATCAGCCCCGGTCCTTGATGACTAAAACCGTTATGATCGTTGCGCCAGCAGGTCGAGGTCAGCAGGATGTTGAGCGAGGCAACCGGTTCGCGCCAGGGGAGGTCGAGGGCTTTTTCCAGCCACTTTGTGTGTTGAATCATCATCGAATCAATAATCATGGCAAAGGCTTCGTAGGTCGCGAAGACGCCATGCCGTCCTGTCAGCACATAGCCCTCTAACCATCCCTCACACAGATGTTCGCTCAGTACCTCCATGACTCTTCCATCTGGAGAGAGGTGGTCGTCAATGGGAATGATGGTCTCTTCAAACGTGCGGTTTTCCACCTGGAAGACATCCCCCAGGCGATTCGAATTGGTTTCATCGGGACAGAAGTACCGGAAATTCTGCCGACTGGCATTGCTCGTGAACATGTCGCGCATCAACGCCCCAAACACGCGTGTATTCTCATAGTACGTGGTAGCGGGCTTTTTGACGTCACGCGCGTAGTCCGTAAAGTCGGGCATATCCAGATCGATCAGCACTCTTCCGCCATTCGCATGGGGATTGGCCCCCATTCTCCGCTCACCGTGAGGCGCGAGTGCGGCAAGTTCAGAGATGAAACGTCCCTGCTCGTCAAAGATCTGCTCTGGTTGGTAGCTGCGCATCCACTCTTCCAGGATTTTCAGGTGTTCAGGATTGGTCTTCACATTCTCTACCGGTACCTGGTGCGCACGAAATGTACCTTCGATAGGGAGTCCATCGACCACTTTCGGTCCTGTCCATCCTTTCGGAGTGCGCAAGATGATCGCCGGCCATCTGGGAACTCCTGTAAAACCATGTGTACGCGCCTCTGCCTGAATCGAGCGGATGTGCGCATAGCAGGTCTCCAACGTTTCCGCGAACGCCTGGTGCATTTGCATGGGATCATCTCCCTCAACAAAATGCACTTCGTAGCCATGACCTCCGATAACCTGGCGTATCGACTCGTCATCGTCACGTCCAAAGACGGTGGGACCAGAAATCTTGTACCCATTGAGATGCAAGATCGGCAGCACCGCTCCGTCACGAACCGGATTCAAAAATTTGATGCACTTCCATGAGCCTTCGAGCGGTCCGGTTTCTGCTTCCCCATCACCGACGACCGCCACCGCAATCATATTCGGATTATCAAAGGCCGCGCCAAAAGCGTGGGCGAGCACGTAGCCCAATTCTCCCCCCTCGTGAATGGAGCCAGGGGTGGGAACACTCACATGACTTGGTACCCCTCCAGGCGTGGAGAACTGGCGAAAGAAGTGGCGCATTCCTTCGGCATCTTGCGTGATCTTTGGGTACACCTCGGTGTAGGTCCCCTCAAGATACACATTGGCGAGCAGCGCAGGGCCACCATGCCCTGGCCCTGCCAGGTAGATCATATCAACATCGTGATCCTGGATGAGCCGATTCAAGTGGACATAAATGAAGCTGAGGCCCGGAGATGTTCCCCAATGCCCAAGTAAGCGCGGTTTGATATGTTCGGGGCGCAGCGGCTCTCTCAGTAGAGCATTCTCTTGTAAATAGATCTGGCCGATGGTCAGGTAGTTGGCGGCGTTCCAATACTTGTTCATCAAATGGAGACGCGCCTGCTCAACGGTTGACATGCTCTTCTCCCTCTGCGTGTGTTGCACGCACAAAACGTGTGACGATCAAACGGTGCCTATCTTTCCAGGGCTTCACGATCCCACTGCGAAAGTTGCGCCCCAGCTTCATAGGTACTCTGTAGGAACTCCCGGAGTACCTGTTCGGGGGCGTCCGCGCTGCGTACATCCTCGTAGCGCAAGAGGAACTCGCCCTTGTCGGGACTGTACCAGGCGGCACTGGGACGAAGAGCGGCATCCTGTAGTCCCGGCGGTGCAGGAACAGTATACGAGTAGAACGCGGGCTCTTTGAACGTTTCGTCCCCTGGCCAGAAGCCACAACTGATCACTTCATGCGAGTAGGCTTCGCGTGTGATCGGATCTGCACCTGGGCGTTCGGGGGCACGCCGTCCTGAAAAGCGTGTCACCGCCAAATCGAAACTCCCCCAGAAAAAATGGACTGGGCTGCACTTGCCGAGAAACGGGGAGCGGAATTCCTTGAAGGCCTGGTCTACCTGCTCCAGGATGCGCCAGAAACGGCGGGCGTAGACGGGATCATAGGAGGCATGCACCTCATCTTCATCACAGCGAATGGGATGCCGCACTTCGCTGGGCAGCGTGTTGATCGTGACCTCGATGCCCAGCGAGTGCAAGGTGGCCATGAATTCCCGGTAAAACGTCGCAACGGTACAGGGGATCAGCGGCAAGGCTTTGCTGGCCCCCTCGCTCGTGCGAATGAGGAGCGTGTGGTCGATGAAGTCAAAATCCACGGCAAAGGTGCTTCCTCGATACGGAATGGGAGACGTGGTGAACCCCCGCGGGGTGACATACAACGTGACATGCCACCAGTGATTCACAGATGGACTCAGTTCCATTCTGACCTTCCCTACTATCTGTGTCCACATGTGGAGGGTCTCACAGGTGTCCTTCCATGCCTCAAATAGCAACGAGGGCCAGAGCTCCGCTGCTGCTTGCTTCGTCTTGCTTATGTTCTCCATGTCTTTCTCCTGCTGGATACTCGTTCTCTGGTGGCCCGACGGGCGCTCTCTATGACCAAGCAGTGCTCAGGCAAACGCAAGTCCAATCTCGTCAATGTAACACCAGCCCCAGTCTTCTCCCTGCTCAATGGACTGGATAATCGGGTGGTTGGTCGCATGGAAATGCTTGGTCGCGTGTGTATTCTTCGAGGAGTCACAGCAGCCCACATGGCCACAGCTGAGACAAAGGCGCAGGTGAACCCACGAATCACCGGTTTTCAGACACTCCTCGCAGCCGTTTGCACTCGGAGTGACCTCTCGTATCTGGTCGAGATGCGTACATTGGTTTGCCATCAGTCTTTTTCTTTCCTTCGTATAGTCATATGGTCGTGGTAGACAATAGACGACATTCGTGCTGCTGATACATGTAACAGACTTCATCAAACTGCCATCCCTTGTTCATCTTGCAATGGTGTGTATCGTGTCCACAGTGCTTTATACAACGTACCACTGACAGGTGCAAGCTCTAACATACGTAGAGCTTCACATAGTGATCCTCCAAAACAGGCTCAGGTCTGGCTCCCTTTCGGTCGTTAAGCCAGCGTGGGACAAGGTTGGCTCAATAAACAACGAGGAGGGAACGTTACGGCGATCCAGGCGTGAGTGCTGCTTGCCGGCGACAAACTGGTCTCTGACGATACGAAAATCATCGAGTGAGATGTAGGTAAACTGTGGTCCGCCATTGACATCGCCGAGTGCCCAGATGTTGGGGGTTGTGGTGCGCAGAAACTCGTCCACTTTGATAAAGCCGCGCTCGTCCATCGCAACCCCTGCTTTCTCTAATGCCAGGTCTTTAGTGACCGGAGTTCTTCCCACAGCCAGCAGAATAGCATCGGTGGCTATTTCCACGCCATCGGAAAGCGTCACAGACGTGTGCTCATCGCGATCCTGCACCTGCTGAACAGTGCTGTGAAAGCGAAATTGAATGCCGCGTTGCTCCATGGTGTGCTGGACGAGTTCTGCGATCTCCCGGTCATAGCCGGGGAGCAAGGCACCAGATCGTGCGATTACCGTGACCCTGGAACCAAACCCCGTATAGATTGAGGCGAACTCCAGACCGACATGACCACTCCCGATCACCACCAATTCGCGGGGCAACGACTGCAACTCCATCAGACTAGTACTGTTATAGACGCGCTTGCTCTCCGTCAGACCTGCAATCGGTGACATCGCGGGAAAGGTTCCGGTATTGATAAAAATGTTTTCCGCGTACACGAGTACGTCCTCATCCGATGCGCTGAGCTTTACGTGCATTTCATGCGGTGACAGAAATGAGACTTTGCCATCAATGACCTGCGCGTGGGGATTGTTGTTCACGTTCGCATAGTTTTTCTGGCGCAGGAATGAGGTCAGTTGACCTTTGGTGTAGAGAGCCTCCTGATAGTACGCCGCCTGCTCCTCAAAGGTGGTAAAATGTCGACCCATCCCCGCTTCGGCGGCGAGTGCCAGTGCTTTGGAGGGGATACAGGCGATGTTGATGCAGGTTCCTCCATACATCTCCTGCGACTGCTCAATCAGCGCGATCTGCATGCCCTGGTTTGCCAGAAACACTGCCAGAGTCTTTCCACCCTTACGAAAGCCGATGACAGCTCCATCGACGTGCATTTCGTTCATAGGTACCTCTCGTTCTAGAGAATTATTGTGTGACACGACGAAACAAAGTTGTTTAAGCCCGCGCGGAACTCTGGTTAGCGTTGAATCTGCGATTCCATAGCTGCATTACCCCCCATTTCCAACGGTATTGAGACACCTATGAGTGCTGCCCCGCTCCAGCGACACTTCCCGCACGATGCGCAACCTTGCCAGTAATCATCACCCACGAAATCACCGCGCTGACCAGGGCAAGCCCTGCACAGATGAGCATCACTGTGCGGAACCCAGTGATGTAGGACTCATTGATGGCTTGCTGGATGGTCGCCTGGACCGTTCCACTCACGCCTTGCGGGATCTCGATGCCGGCCAGCTTGATGTACTGCCCGGTAATGGCCTGCTGCACCCCGGCTGGCAGATTCAAGCCCGACAAACGAGGCTCAAGGGTACGACCGAAGACGCCCACGAGGACGATATTCAGGACGGCAATCGCCAGGCTGCCGGGAACAAGCAGCACGCCGCCGATCCCTTGCACCGCACGTGCGATGATGAGCTACGTAATCGTTGGCGACAGGCCGCACCAGATAGAAGAGAGTGAAAAGATAAGCACGCCCAGCGCATAAATACGGCGACGCCCAACATGGTTGCCCAAAGCTCCTCCAACCAGGATGAGGGTGGAGAGAAGGAGGGAGTACACCTCCACCACCCATTGCACATCAGCAGAGGTGGCGTTCAGGTCTCGCTGGAGCACGGGCAGGGCGATATTGACGACGGAGCCATCAATGAAGGCCATGCTCGATCCAAGAATTGTCGCGACCAGTATCCATATTCCGACATGTGGGGTGCTGGGAGTGTGAACAGGTTGCGAACGGAGAACACCCTCATCACACGGTGCTTTCACCGAGTTGATCATCGCTTGCTCCTTTATTCTGTATGAAATAGCCATGGGCATAGCGGTAGCTGTTTCTTGGTAGAATACCACAATGATCTCGTTATTGCTTCGCAGGCAAAGCGTTTGTGGGGAAGGTTTGCAAAAAGACCAGTGTGGCTTTTTGCTGGAGCCTGGTGAACCTCCCCGCTGCCTGGGCCTTTCACTGGTAGGTTTTTGGGGAAAGGCATGGGCGAGGGGGAATGTCATTCTGAGCACCGCGAAGAATCTCTCGTCGGGGCCGCACGGAGATTCTTCGCGGCGCTCAGAATGACAGGCGAAACCGGCGCGCTTCAAAAAACCTCCCAGTGAAAGGCTGCCTGGGCCCCGTTCAGAGGTCGAAGGTGTAGCTCTCCCCGGACCTGATCTCCCGTACCTGGTCTCCGACACCCAATTTCACCGACCGGTTCAGGCTGTCGACCTCGGCGCTGACCCGCAGACGACCGTCCTCGAAGGTGACCTCGATCAGCAGCCCTCTGAAGCGCATAGGGAGAATCAGACCGCGCAGATGGTTCATGGCCTTGGGGTTGAAGTAGAGGACGCCGTCGCGGATCATCTCGCCCACGTAGCTGCGCTGCAGCAGGTCCAGCGTCCCCGACATCACGCCCATGTGGATGCCCTCAGCCGTGGTGCCGCCCTGCACGTCGCCGACGTCGCTCTCCAATGCCACCATATACCGCTCCCAGGAGATCGCCAGGTCGATCTCTGAGTAGATCCCGGCATATGCTACGAAGCTCAGGGTGGACCCGTGCGAGGTACGGGCATCGTAGTAGGCGACGGTCTTGCGCAGCGTCTCAGGTGTGTACGAGTAGCCGAGGCGCTCGAAAATCTGCTTCAGCTCATCCTGCCGGAACTGGTAGAACAACAGCACGGCGTCCGCCTGCTTCGACAGCTTGTAGCGGTCGGGCTCCTTTCCCTCCGCCCGCAGGATGCGGTCGAGCCTCTGGATGTTGCCGTACTCCCGGCGATAGGCATCCCAGTCCAGCTCCTCCAGGTTCTCCCAGCCCTCGAACTGGCTGATGACGCCATCGCTGTGGAAGGGGACGTACATCTTGTGGCTCATCTCCGTCCAGGTCTCGATTTCCTGGTCGGTGAGGTCAATCCGCTCGCAGAGCGACCGTCGCCGCCGCGCTGGGAGCAAGTCGAGCAGCCTGCCCGCAACGTCTGAGATCCACGCCACCATCACGTTGGTGTACGCGTTGTTGCGCAGACCGGGCTCAGCGGAGTCGGGGTATTTCTCGTGGAACTCGTCCGGGCCCATGACGCCGTGGATCTCGTAGCGGCCACGTTCCTGGTTGAAGTGAGCGATGCTGGACCAGAAACGGGCGATCTCCATCATCATCTCGGCGCCCGGCCCGAGCAGGAAGTCAGTATCTCCAGTGGCCTGGATGTAGTGCCAGATGTTGTAGAAGATGGCCGCGCTCACATGCCTCTGGTTCTGGCTCAGGTCTGGTTCCCACAACCCAGAGCGCGGGTTGAGATGCACGATCTGGGTCTCTTCCTTGCCGTCGCTGCCACTTTGCCAGGGGAACATCGCGCCCCGGTAGCCGGCGTCGCGAGCCAGAGCACGGGCCTCGTCGAGCCTGCGGTACCGGTACATCAGGAGGCCCCGCGTGATCTTCGGCAGCCGGAAGTTCAGGAAGGGATAGACGTAGAGCTCGTCCCAGAAGATGTGGCCGCGGTAAGCTTCCCCGTTGAGGCCGCGTGCGGGAACGCCGGCGTCCAGATCGGCTGTGTGGGGAGAGCAGGTCTGTAGAATGTGGGAGGCGTGGAAGCGCAGCAGGAACTGGACCCGGTCGTCGTTGGGTACCCGGATGTCGCAGTCGTCCCACAGTTCGTCCCACGCACGCTGGTGACGGCCGAAGGCCTCGTCGAAGGTGCCGAAACGCCCGACCGCCTTCTCGGCGTTGTCCAGGGGCTCGTTGATCGCCTGGTCGTGAGAGGTGTAGAACGAGACCAGCTTCTCGACACGGACCGGTTGTCCTTGCCGGAGGACTACGCCCAGCGTTTGCTGAGCATAGTCCTCCATCCGATAGAGCCCGCGCTCGGCCTCCAGTTCACCTGAGTCTCCGTATACGCGCGTCCTTACCGCTTCGGCCACGTAGATGCGGGACTGACGAGTCTGCGCTATCAGGGAGATGGTGTCCGGACACGGAGTCCGGCTCGCCACCGGATGCAGGTGGCGGCCCTCGAGTTCCCGGTAGCGGGCGACGCCCTGGTTGATGACGCGTGCGTCAAGTGCCGTGATAACCTCCACCGGGCCAGACCAGTTCTCAGCCATGATGGTCCACTCCAGGGCCGCCTGGTGCATGTCGGCCATGCTGACGAAGCGCCTGCTGGAAAGCGTCGTCTCGCGACCCCGGCGGTCGCGAAAGCGCAGCCTGCGTATCACCGTCGCATTGCGGAAGTCCACCTCGTGCCGGTAGCTTAGCAGCTCGACGTTTTTCAGGGTGATCGGTTCGTCGCTGCCGATGCGGAGCTTGAGCACGAGCCAGTTGGGAAGGTTGATCAGGTCTTCGTTGAGCACCGGATGGCCACCCATGATGGTCGTCTCCCGGTTGTAGCAGCCATGTGCGTAGGTGCCAGGATAGTGGACGTCGTCCACGTCTGCCCACTCGGCACTGCCACGCGTGCAGAAATAGCCGTTGCCGGTCGAGGTCAACACCTCCCGTAGCCTCTCCTGCTCGGGCTCGAAGGAGTCGTAGGCGAGCGTCCACTCCTTCGGATTGGGCTCAGATACCCCGCCGGGCGTCGTTGGCTTCCCCTGCGCGGAGTCCAGGGCGGCGAGCCTGTTGAGGAACTCCTCCACCTCCCCAATCGTGTTCAGCACGTAGTCCGCGGCGGTGGTGCGACCAACGGTCTCAGGGTCGTCGGCATTTCCCACCAAAATGCCGATGCCGCGCCCCGCCAGGGCGCGGAAGGCGTCCTCGTCAGTAATATCGTCGCCCAGATAGACGGGGACCACGTCGTCTCGGTCCAAGCCCAGTGCCTTGAGCAGGTAGAGCACCGCCTTGCCCTTATCCCAGTCCAGCTTGGGCTGGATCTCAAAGACCATCTTGCCCGGCGTGACCTTGAGCTCCTGCGAGTGCTCGCTGAGGATGGCGTCAACGATCTCCTTGACGCGAGGTCGCTGCGCTTCGGGTACCAGGCGGAAATGAGCGGCCACCGAACTCTGCTTGGTCTCGACCAGGGATCCAGGGATGTCGGCCAGCTCGGCGCGTAGCCGTGCCTCCACCTCTCGCAGCAGACCCTCGAATGACGCGCCCTCTTCACGCTGTATGGACCCTCCGGTCGGGCTCCAGATATCGAAACCGTGGTCGCCAGCCACGATCAGGTTGTCGAGGCCCATGAGCTCCTGCACGACCGTGCGATCGCGGCCGCTGGCCACGACCACGGGGACTCGTTCGGCCAGCCTCCGCACCGCCTCACGCATGCTGTCCGAGATCACGGCGTCCTCCGGTCGGTCGCGGATCGGAGTCAGAGTCCCGTCGTAGTCGAGGAACACGGCCGGCTGCTTGCCAACGAAACGCCGCGCCAGTACCGCGCCCTCACCGAGCGCGTGCGGTAGGTCGCCGATCTGCCTTCTCATAGTTACACGCCTGCCTTTGTGAGTCGCCTCCGCCAGATGCCCTTGCTGCCTGCCCAAAGCCGAATGGTCGCCCGGTCCAGCCGGCCCTCGCTCAGAACGTTCGCCGTACACATCAGCACAAGCAGGCTGGGGTTCTCACTCCATCCGCTGGCGGCAAGCACCATACATGATAGGTTGATATTTTACTACCAACAGTATAGTGAAGAGTATGAATACCTGTCAAGCAAGGCGAAACTGAAATCCACTCATACATCAGAGGTCAACAAGATTGAAGCAAGGCTAGATGTTCTACTCTCTCTAGCCTGAAAGACCCATCGCTCTGCTTGAGACGCTGGGTTAGCGTTTTTATCACAAAAGAACTATTATGACTTTTGTGGAGGGCGGAAATTTTCAGGCTGACCAGGATAGCGAGACAATCCTACCGTCGGCCCGAGTTCCTGCGCAGGTTTCGAGAGCCGTCTGGCCTTGCGCTCGAGAACGATAGAGATCACATCGACGGCACTCTCCAGATCGAGGGTTCCAGTGCTCAGGACGAGGTCATATAGATGAGGATCGCTCGGACGACGCTGGTAAAACGTCTCGAGATAGCGGGCATGCTCCTGGTCTTTCTGTAGGATACGTGCTTTAGCCGCCGCTCTATCCAGGTCTTCGCGGCTCATCACATAGGTGATACGTGCCTCAAGCGGTGCAATGATGCGTACGTGAAGCACATCATTTTTCTGCGCCAGGTGAGCCTGGGCACCACGACCGACGATCACCACCTGCCCGGAGGCAACTGCCCCTTCAATGATCTGGCTGCGAGCTTCATGGAAGGCACGCGAATCCATGCTGAACGGAATATCTACGGTCACAGGCATGGTAGGATGAACCAGTCGCAAGCTCTTGAAAATCCGTGAGGGCAGACTCTCAACACACTCATCGTGCTCTTCTGCTTCCGCCCGGCTAACATGCAGCTTCTCTGCCACCCGTATAACCACTTCATGGTCAATCAATTGCCATGCCAGGCGTTTCGCCAGGCGAGCGGCAATCTCACCACCGCCGCTGCCATACTCCCGTGAAATGGTGATGGCATGCATCCTGGCGATGGCACTGCTTTCATCGTCCATATTGCTTCTCTCCTAAAATCTCTGGTACCTCTACTTGACAGCGTGTAGAGTTGAGGAAAAGAATGGCATCATGCTATAAGCCCGCTTCCGCGAACATTGTCTGTTCTGACGTGTCCTCGTCTTCGCTCGGCCTGGCCTGACGCTGCATGCTGGGGGCAGCATCGCGGTCAGAAACGGCCAGTGCGAGGCCCGCGGCAATCAGCGCAAGCACGGCGGCGGCCAGGAAGGCGGCGTGATAAGCCGCCAGGCTCGGCAGCACTCTCCCGTTCACACTCTGGCGCGTTGGTCCCACGGCATTGAGAACCTCGCCTATCACAGCGACGCCAAGCGCGCTCCCTAGCTGTCTCAGCGCATTGGAGAGGGCCGACGCCCGCCCTGTAGCGGCGGACGAGATGGTCGCGAAGGCAGCGATCTGCACGGGCACGAACGCGAAGGCCATCCCAGCTCCCGTGAGGAACATGAGCACACGCATCAACCACAGATTCGTGTCCGCTCCCATCAGCGACATCAGCCCCATCACAATTGTTACACCGGTGAGCCCGGCGACCATGAGACGGCGCGGTCCGACGCGCGGATAGAGGCGGGCCACAATCTGAGAGGAGAGCAGCACACCCAGCGCCTCGGGGAACGTCGTCGGCCCGGAGGTGAGGGGCGTGACCCCGAGCCCTTGCTGCAAGAAAAGCGGAGCGACGAAGAGCACACCGAGGAAAGCGGCACTGGAGAATAGGGAGACCAGATTGGCGATGCGGAACAGCCGATTGCCCAGTAGGCGCAGGTCGAGCAGTGGTTCCGGTCTCCGCAGTTCAACGACCACGAACCCGATCAGCAGGAGCAGTCCTCCGAGAGCACTGCCCAGGATGGCGGGCGAGATCCAGCCAGATGTTGGACCTTCGCTCAGTGCGTACAGGGCGAGTGCCAGGCCGATGCCGGCTAGTAGGAAGCCCGGTAGATCGAAACTCCCCGCTTTCGGCTCGCGGTGCTCCTGCAAGAAAATGAGGCCGAACAGGAAGGCAGCAATCCCGATGGGCACATTCACAAAGAACACCCAGCGCCACGACAACGAGTCCACCAGCAGGCCTCCGAGCACGGGACCAGTCGCGGGTGCGACCACAGTGGGTATGATGAGGACGCTCGAAACCCGCACGCGCTCAGCAGGAGGGAACGTCCGATAGAGCATGGTGGTTCCCACCGGAGCAAGAGCTCCACCGGCGGCTCCTTGCAGGAAGCGGAACAGCACCAGCATCGTGAAGTTCGACGCCAGGCCACACAGGGCCGATGTGACTGTGAAGAGCGCCAATGCAATCAGGAAGACGCGCTTGGTGCCCCAGCGGTCGCCTAACCAGCCGGATGCCGGAATGACCACCGCAAGGCTCAGCAGATAAGCCACTACTACGGCGTCGATAGAGGTACTCGGCACGCCTAACTGGCGTCCTATCGAGGGCAGGGCGACATGACGATCGTCCCGTCCATGATGCTCATGAACATGCCCACGACGAAGACGATACTCACACTCACTTTGGGGTCCAACTGACGACGATGCATACGCTCCGCTCCCAAGAAAAGGATGTGCTTATGGCTTCCTGGTGCCTCTATGTAGAAATTATAAGCACCTTTGGTGTTTCAGCGCAAGTCAAGCAAGGGGAAGAACATCTCGTCCCTCCGTGCTCAACTGTCTGCTTGCCGGCTCGTCTCAACGAACCTGCAGTACGGCGCGTGTTAGAACTTGGACGAGCATAGCGATGCAGGTGGTTGCACATGCGCTCCAGCGAAAAGGCTCTGCCTATTCACGGGGCTTCAGGCCACCGCTTCTTGCACGGATTGAGGGGCGATGAGAGTGACTGCTTCGGGATTGATACTTGAGCCCTCGCTCATCTACTGCTTCATTGCCTGACTCAAGAAGGCAACATGAGTAAAGATGTAGCGTTCCCCTTTTTTCGTTTTCGATAGTCATGTGGAGTCACATACTCCAGCTTCGTAAACACCTTTGAGAAATAATTGGGGTCGCTATAGCCGACGCTCGAAGCAATTTCGGTGACAGATGCGTTGCTGTAATCCAACATATATTTGGCCTCGTCAATTCTGAGTTTATTGATATATGCGGTGAGGGTCATCCCCAGTTCTCTTTTAAAGGTACGGGAGAAATAGGACGGATGAACCCCAAGCGTCTCAGCAATTCGGTTCAAGCTTAAAGGCTGATCGATATTGAAACGAATAAAGGTGACCGCTTCCCCGACTAGTGAAGAGAGTGTGGCTACCGACAATTCTTTCACCAGAGTGCAGTAGGCTTGAAGCATCTCTTCATAGAGGGATACTAACTCGGCTATGCTCTGTGCTTGTTCTATTTGGATAGCAAATTTCCCCGATATCCTATCCAGATAGAGGGGATGAACCCCTCCGCTTTCCGCTGCTTTCCTAAATAACGAATTTGCAGTAAAAGAGAGATTTTTCATCGACCGCACAGGCGAATTGGGATGGCGGTACGGCCAGGAGAACTCCTTCCCCTCCTCCATCGCTGTTTTCAACAAGTGAGGGGTCCCTCTGGCAATGGCATGCAGCAGCTTGTTCTCGCTCGCATATCTTCTCTCAATCAGTTCCCGATCCTGCTCCAGATCATAGGTGAAGTTCACTGCAGTGCCTTCTGAGGGAGGCAGTGCGATTTCAATCTGTTGAGGCTGTATCATTCCTGGTGTAAACACGTTGATGAGTAAGTAGCTGATGGCATGCTGTTTCGCTTCATCTACCATCGTCAGAGCGTTATAGCATTGTCGCAGTTGTTGCTGCATGACAAGGGGTAATCGTTCTTTGTGGCTTATTTCACGTAGCAACTGCGGGTGATAGGCTTTACTGATACAGGGACCTACCACGATAGTGCCTCGATAGTCCGCTCCATCCCACATACCTGCCGCCAGAAACTCAAGCTGAATGGAGTTGCGAAACACATACACGCAGTCTTTCACAAGGGGCTGCTGAAGGACGTGGACAAGAGCTGCATGTTTATAACGCTCAAGCACGGTGGGCAGATCATAGGAGGCATAATGAATATGTGAAACCCTCTCGTTGTCAAACAATTGTACTTCGAGATTCGTGAGGATCGAAATGAGCTGACAACCTGATCTGTATTGCTCATAAGCGGCTTGCATCGCTGTCCTCCTAATTGGTCAAAAATATTCGTTTATTGGTCAGAATTATACGAGAAATAGGCTCATTGAGCAAGGTATACTATTCCAAGAAGATGTGTTCAGATATTTCGAACCTTTCACCACGTTGGAGAGCAACCGGTTCAACTTCCGCACGAAACACTCCCCCCATAGAGGGCACTGCTTCCCAACGGCCTGGGAAATGAGCGAACCGTGAGACTTTTTAGGTAGAAGAACATGGAAGCGACGGCAACCAAACCAAACACCTTAGTAGTAGTAGTTTAGGAAGTATTTTGATATGTAAGGAAGATATTTGAAACGAAAGGACCCTTCCCATGGAAGATATTCAAGCCGTTGACCTGGCATTGTCCGCCGAACCATCTCCCGATCTGCCAGAAGCACTGCAAGCTCCGACACGGCAGGTAAGCCGCGGCTTCATGTTCGCGCTGACTGCCGCTGCCATCTCGCTCTATATCCTCTACGCCGGTATCGGAGCATTGTTGTTGCCCTTCCAGATTGGCCTGCTTGCCCCTGGGAGCAAAGTCGCGATCCTCAGTTTTTTCACGAGCATCACGGTCCTGATCGCGCTGTTTGCCAATCCCCTCGCTGGTGCCTTCAGTGACCGCACCACCTCGCGCTTTGGGCGCAGGCGTCCGTGGATCTTCGTGGGTGGCCTGCTAACGGTGATGGGCCTGCTCTTCATGTGGCGAGCGACGACTATCCCGCTCTTGTTCATTGGCTATTGTTTGGTCGAGCTCTTCTCTAACATCGCCCTGGCAACGCTCGTCGCGACGATCCCCGATCAGGTCCCGGAGAATCAGCGTGGCACGGTTTCCGGCATCTTCGGGCTTGCCACCGGCCTGGGAGGCATCCTGGGCGCGATTCTGGCCGGCCAGATCTTCAAATCCGCTCCGACGAACGCCTACGTGGTCATGTTCGTGATCGTGCTCGTGACCACCATTCCGTTCGCGCTCTTCCTGCAAGACAAGGTGCTTCCCAAGGGCTATATGCCTGCTTTCCACCTCGGGGCGTTTCTCAAGAATTTCTGGATTAATCCCCGCAGGTACCCGGATTTCGGCTGGGCCTGGCTGACGCGTTTCGTCCCGTTTGTCGGATATTTTCTGGGGATCACGTATATCTTCTATTACTTGGAGGATGTCGTGAAATATCCGACCGCGCTACAAGGGGCCTCGACGTTCAGCATCATCGCAGCGGTCGTGTCGCTGCTTTCCACCGTCTTGGGCGGCTTTCTCTCTGATCGCTTCCAGCGGCGCAAGCTCTTTGTGATCGCTGGGATGATTATTATGGCCATCTCCTTTCTCCTGCTCGCCTTTTTCCAGAGCTGGATCGCCGTGCTAGTCGCTGCCGCCGTGCTGGGCTTTGGTCTGGGAGCCTACCTGGCCGTTGATGTCGCGATCGTCACCCTGGTGTTGCCCTCGGCAAAGAACCGGGCCAAGGATATGGGTATCATCAATATTGCCAACACGCTGCCCCACTCAGTGGCACCTGTGTTTGCCGGGCTCATCCTTGCTCTGACGCATAATTATTCGGTCTTGTACATCGCTGCGACGATCTTCGTCCTGCTTGGCATCCTCACAGTGACGCCGATCAAGGCTGTACGCTAAGGCAGCAGACCACCCAGTCCCCAGCGCAAGGCTGGGAACTGGGTGCAGGAGTGATCAGGGCCAGCATAGGCAAGACAGACGTCGTATATTATCCAATGGAGACATTTTCGCAAGAGGAGAGAAACCATGTTATACCCCATCATGACCACATCAAGAGAACTCGTTGATTTGAATGGGATCTGGAACTTTAAGCTGGATCACGGCACGGGATTTGAAGAGAAATGGTTTGGACGCCCGTTACAGCAGGCGATCCCGATGCCGGTCCCTGCTTCCTACAATGATCTGTATGAGGGAGCGGAATTTCGCGACCACGTTGGGTGGGTGTGGTATGAACGGGAGATTGTCTTCCCCGACCATTTCTTCGCGCAACGAATCGTGCTGCGTTTTGGCTCCGTGACGCATGCTGCCAAAGTCTATCTTAATGGACAGCTTGTCGTCGAGCACCAGGGGGGATTTACGCCGTTCGAGGCAGAAATCAACGTGTTCGCAAGCCTCGGCAAAAATCGCCTGACGGTCGCGGTCAACAATATTGTGGACTATAGCACGCTTCCGGTGGGCAATTATCAAGAAGAAGACGTTCCCGGCCTGGGAAAAGTGGTGACGGACACCCCGAACTTTGACTTTTTCAACTATGCCGGCATCCAGCGCCCGGTCAAACTCTACACGACCCCGAAAACCTATATCCGCGATATCACCCTGACGACGGAGGTCCAGGGAACGAATGCGCAGGTCGGCTACACCATTGAGACCGAGGGAGAGGCGGAGGTTCGCGTCTCCCTTCACGACGAGAACGGTGAAAGAGTTGCCAGCGGCACTGGAGCGACCGGCCAACTCTCTATCGAAGCGGTGCATCTCTGGCAGCCGCGGCACGCCTATCTGTATAGCTGTGTGGTAGAATTGTGGCAGGATGGGCAGCGTCTGGATACGTATGAGGAACCGTTCGGCGTGCGGACGATAGCGATCAAGGACGGGAAATTCCTCATTAATGGGAAGCCCTTCTATTTTAAGGGATTTGGGAAACACGAGGACTTCCCTGTCCACGGACGCGGATTGGATGAAGTGCTCAATGTGAAAGACCTGAATCTGCTGCAATGGATCGGTGCCAACTCCTTCCGCACCTCGCACTATCCCTACTCTGAAGAGCTCATGCGTCTTGCGGACCGTGAAGGATTTGTGGTGATCGATGAGGTTCCGGCAGTCGGTTTGAATCTGAACTTTGCGGCATTGTTGAGCGGTGATACCAGGCACCACAAGACCTGGGAAGAGCTGCGAACCAAAGAGCAGCATGCGCAGGTGATTCGCGAGCTGATCGCACGGGATAAAAATCATCCGTGTGTGGTGATGTGGTCTATTGCCAATGAATCAGCGTCCGAAGAAGAGGGAGCGCATGACTATTTTCAACCCTTAGTCCAGCTCGCCCGCGAACTCGATCCCCAGAAACGCCCCGTCACCATTGTGCTGGTTCAGGGGGCCACGCCCGACACGAATACCGTGTCGGACCTGGTGGATGTGCTGGCGCTGAACCGCTACTATGGCTGGTATGTCGCAGGTGGACAGTTAGAGGTGGCCAAAGCTCTCTTGCGTGCCGAGTTGACGAGATGGAATCAGCTATGGCCGGGCAAACCCATGATGTTCACCGAGTATGGGGCTGACACCATCGCCGGCTTCCATGATACAACGCCCGTGATGTTTTCCGAAGAGTATCAAGTGGCATGTCTGCAAGCCAATCATGAAGTGGTGGATGAGTTCCCCACCTTTATCGGTGAGCAGGTGTGGCACTTCACAGATTTCCAAACCAGTCAAGGTATTATACGCGTCCAGGGCAACAAAAAGGGCGTGTTCACCAACGTCCGCAAGCCGAAAATGGCGGCGCACTATCTCAGGCAACGCTGGATGGCCATTCCAGACTTTGGGTACAAACCGTAAGTGCCGATCGGTACACGAGCTTCGAGAGGAGGAGATATGCCCAATACGAGCTTCGATGGGCAAGGCCGCACAGCCGTCATCACAGGCGGTAGCGGTGTACTGGGCAGTGTCATGGCACACGCTCTGGCGAAGGCCGGGGTGCGTGTTGCCATCCTCAGTCTGCACGCCGCTTCCTCGGCGAACGTGGTTGAAAGCATACGAGCGGAAGGCGGGGAAGCTCTTGGGATTGCCTGTGATGTAATGGAGAGAACTGACCTTGAACGGGCGTACACAGAAGTTCTGAACAGCTTTGGCCACATTGATATGCTGATCAACGCGGCTGGCGGAAACTCGCCGCACGCTACCACCTCAGCCACTACCTCGTTTTTTGATCTGGATGTTCACGCCGTTGATGCTGTCCTTGGTTTGAATTTTACCGGGACGTTTCAGAGTTGCCAGATCTTCGGGCGCGCTATGGCCGAGCGCAAACAGGGCATCATTGTCAACATCGTCTCGATGAATGCGCTGCGCCCTTTGACCCGCATCCCGGCATACAGTGCCGCCAAAGCCGCCGTCGCCAACTTTACCCAATGGCTCGCTGTCCATATGGCGCAGGAGTATAGTCCGGCAATTCGGGTGAATGCAATTGCTCCCGGCTTCTTTCTGACCGAACAGAATCGCTTTCTCATGATCGATGCCGCAAGCGGAGAGCCGACACCGCGCGGCGCAGCCATCCTGCACCATACACCTATGGGGCGATTAGGCGAGCCAGAGGATCTCGTTGGCACGCTGTTATGGTTGGTCGGTCCTGCTTCATCGTTCGTGACTGGTATCGTGGTTCCCGTAGATGGCGGTTTCTCAGCCTACAGCGGGGTCTAAAAAAGGAGGAAACGCATCATGGTGCTAGGAAAAGGTTCAACGACCGCAACGTTGACCACCGAGGATGTACAACAACTGCTTGCGAGAGCAGATGAGGAGTTACTTGTAGGAGCCGGGCTTGACCCTGCCAACAAACGTGTGCTGGTGATTATTCCTGACGGGACACGCACGGCTCCGATTCCCCTGATGTTTCGCCTGCTCTACGAGCAATTTGGACAACGCGCCGCACAACTGGATTACTTGATTGCCCTGGGAACCCATCCGCCCATGCTGCAAGAGGCCATTGATCACCTGGTCGGTGTGACGGCGGTCCCACGAGCCAATGAGGAGGGTTACTACATCAAGACGCCCTCCATTGACCAACTGGTCGGCGCGACGGCGGTCGAACGAGCGGAGCGTTATCCCAACGTGCGCATCTTCAACCACGACTGGCACAATCCGCAGGCACTTCAGACCATCGGGGTCATCTCGCGTGCGGAGGCAGCCGAGATGACCGGGGGATTGCTCACCGATGACGTCCCGGTCACGCTCAACCGCTTGATCTTCGCGTATGACCTCTTGCTGATCTGTGGGCCGGTCTTTCCCCACGAGGTCGCAGGCTTCTCCGGGGGAGCCAAGTATCTCTTCCCCGGCATCGCGGGTCCAGATATTATCAATTTCACCCACTGGCTCGGTGCGCTGGTGACCAGTATGCGCACCATCGGCATCAAGGACACCCCTGTCAGGCGTGTTATCACGCAGGCGGCAGGATTTGTGCCACGCCCACTGCTCTGCATGGCGATGGTGATGCAAGGCCAGGACTTACACGGCCTCTACATTGGCGACCACCTTGAAGCCTGGAGCCAGGCCGCAGATCTCTCGGCGCAACTCGACATCACCTACGTGGACCGCCCCTTTCACAGGGTACTCTCCGCTCCGGCAGCGATGTACGACGACCTGTGGACGGCAGCCAAGGCGATGTACAAAACCGAACCAGCGATTGCCGACGGAGGCGAAGTCATTATCTACGCCCCGCATATCACCGAGGTCTCCTATACCCACGGTAAGCTGATTGACGAGGTTGGCTACCATGTCAGGGATTATTTCGTCAAGCAATGGGATCGCTTTAAACACGTGCCTGGCAGCATTCTGGCACACAGCACGCACGTCAAGGGAACGGGTACCTACGATGCCACAACCGGTATCGAAACGCCGCGTATCTCGGTCACACTGGCCACCGGCATTCCAGAGGAACGCTGTCGGCGCATCAACCTGGGCTATGCCGATTATCGGGAGATTGACCCCGCAGCATGGAAGGGACGTGAACAGGAGGGCATACTCTTCGTGCCACATGCCGGCGAAATGCTCTACCGCGCTCGCGGTATCTAAGAGGAAGCCACAAGAGATGGTAGGAAGGAGTTTTCACCCATGACGAATAACAATGCCAGACGAGCCGCCCTCCAACACCTGATCGAGGACGATGCCGTCGGTCAGTTGCGACGGCGCGATGGCCTGATGGCGACATTAGGCCGTGAAGGGAGTGCGCTCAAACTCGATTGGGTCGAGGGAGTAGCACGTTTGCTCGCCCATCCAACACAGTTGGAAGAGGTAGAAGCGGAGGCGCGAGACATCTGGGGACGCGGGATCCGCCACATGATCTGGGCTGGTATGGGCGGCTCGGTCATCGCGGTGCGCGTCTTCTGCGATCTTGGCTTCTGTAACGGGCGCGACGAAGGACAGATGACCATCTACCCACTGGACAGCACCGATCCGGCCGCGCTCAACGGCATTGTGCGCAAGATAGCAGCAGCCAAGCATTTGACGAGGCCCTCTGGAGAAGAAGCATCCAATCCAGCTTTCTTGCGAACACTGCTCGCTGACGTGATGATGGTCGGCGTATCAATGGGCATGACCTCCGAAGAGCCGATCACGCACCTGGAATGGTTCACCGCTCTTTTGCAGCAGGCCGGGTTACGTCCGGCGGAGCACTTGCTGGTGATGACGCTGCCCGACTCCTATCTTGACCGCTTCGCGAACGCGGAGCTTGCACCCAGTCATCCCTTGCAACCTGACGGCGGGACAGGGACAGGTGGACGGATGAGTGCGCCCACCACACGGGTCTTTCTCTTGCCGGCGGCCCTCTATCTTACCCGTCTCCCCGGTGCATCCGTTCAGCTACGCTCGGTGCTGCAACACGCCTGGGACGAGTATGACCTTGCGCTGGCCACGTCTCGCCCGGCAGAATATCCCTATGTGCAACTGGCCGCCGCCCTGAGCGCCGCAAGCCGCGATGGGGCATGCCGCTTGCTTCTGGGAATGCCTGAAGGCTGGCAAGCCTTTGTCTCCTGGCTCGAACAATTGATGGAGGAGAGCCTGGGCAAAGGAGGCAAGGGGATCGTGGTCTTTGACGATCAAACGCTAAACCACACGGCTCCCGGCTATCAGCCGGGCGGCATGTTGCCTGTTCGTGTAGTGACGGAAGGGACGCCAGCAGGAGAAGATGAGTGCTTTCTCCTCGCTCAGCCTTCCCTTGCCAGCAAAGAACCGCAGAGCCGACTGGTAGCTCTGGCCGCGAGTTTTCTGGGCTGGCAGTTGAGCATGGCCCTCTATGGCTATTTGCAGCGTATTACCTTCGCCGGTCAGCCTGCCGTCGAGAACTACAAGGCAAGGGCGCGTGCTTTACGGACGCAGCCCGATCCGTTGCAGGTCGCGTCGCATTGGAGCCCGGCGTTGCAAGATGGCATCCTGACGCTCCTTGCTCCCCATGGGGCCATGAGCCAAGCCCCGCAGGGACGCGACTCCGCTGCATCAACGTTTGCAAAGGCATTGCAAGAATTTGCTTCGGCTGACGTTGCACACAGGCATCCCCTGAGCTATCTTGACGTGACTGTCAACGGAGAGGCGCAGGCAAGCTTACTCTCAGTGCTTGACAGGCATGTGCATACCATTGGGAACGAACTTTTAGGCATTCCCGTGAAGCTGCGGCAAGCTCCCGCAGCCTATCATTCCACCGAACAAGGCGAGATGGACGGGCCACCATCCCTGGTCAGCCTGCGCCTGGTTGCGCGGAACTCAGAAGCAAGCTTGCTCGGCAGCTATACCAACACATTTCTCCATGCACAGGCTGTGAGTACATGGCAAGCGATGATGGAAGCTGGTCGTCCTTGCTTTTTACTCGTCATCGATGGTTCTCTCGACGATGCGCTTGAGCCACTTGCAACCTTTTTTTCTCAGGTGGAGAAGTATCTTCACCAGCACCCTGAGCAATGATACTGAGGAGAAAGCACATGATGCAAGAGGCATCTTCTGCCAACCCGAATCCAGAACCACCCTATATTCTGGCACTCGATATCGGTACCTCATCAACCCGTGCATTACTGTTTGATGCAACTGGGAACACGTTCCCGAATGTCCTTGCTCAGCGTCCGTACCACCTCAGGATTACAAATGAAGGCGAGGTTTCAGTTGATCCTGATGCCCTGGTGGCGGTCGTTCGTCAGACCATCGATGATAGCCTGGAAATGGCTGGCCCGTTGGCACAACACATCGGTGCAGTAGCAATAGATACGTTCTGGCACAGCCTCATGGGCGTTGATGCCGACAATCGTCCTCTGACACCACTGATCATCTGGGAAGATACCCGTCCTCATCAAGCAGCACTAGAGCTACGCGAGCAGCTCGATGAAGCGGCTATCCACGCACGAACGGGAGCGAGATTCCATGCCAGTTACTGGCCTGCAAAGCTGCGCTGGCTGGCAACACAAGCACCTGATACCTTCGCACGCGTGGCCCAGTGGCTGTCCTTTGGAGAATACCTGTATCGCCACTTCCTGGGACGTTCCGTCTGTAGTCTCTCGATGGCCTCCGGTACAGGCATGTTGCAGACGCATGCTCGCGCCTGGGATACGGAACTAGTGGACGTGCTCGACGTGCGACCGGAGCAACTCCCGCCGCTGGGAGATCTGCATGAGAGTGTGCAAGGGTTAACACTCGCCTATGCTTCTGCATGGCCAGCCTTATGCAACGTTCCCTGGTTTCCGGCGATAGGAGATGGTGCAGCAGCCTGCGTCGGTTCAGGGTGTGCCAGTATGGAGAACTGGTCAATAACCATTGGCACCTCCAGCGCGATACGTGTCGTTGTACCTCTTGAACAGGTGATTCCGCCGATGGGCCTCTGGCTCTACCTGATTGACGCCAGGCGGGCCGTGCTTGGTGGCGCACTCAGTGAAGGTGGCAATATGCTCTCCTGGCTGGATAGCATTCTCAAATTGCCTTCGCTCGCTGATGCCGAGAGCCTGGTGGCCGCGTTGCAACCCGATGGGCATGGTTTAACCGTTCTTCCTTTTCTATCAGGTGAGCGGAGCCTCGGTTGGCACGCGAACGCACGTATGACCATCAGTGGCATGCAGGCGCATACTTCCCTTGCCGACCTCCTACGCGCAGGGATGGAATCGCTGGCCTATCAGCTCGATGCGGTTTTTGGGCAAATATGCCATACCTTACAGATGGAAAGAACAGCACCGAGGATGATCGGCAGTGGGGGCGCGTTGCTGGGCTCAACGACGTTGGGGCAGGTCGTTGCGGACACGCTCGGTGTACCCATCTCTCCTTCCCTTGACCACGAGGCCTCGGCACGCGGCGCGGCACTGCTTGCCCTGGAAGCAATGGGCATCCTGCCAGATGTTGCGCAGGTGCCTGCTCATCTGAAACCGGAAGTCAAGCTGGATGCTGAGAGGCATGTAGTGTACAGGAAAGGGTCAAAGCGACAACAGAAGCTGTACCAGACACTCCTTGAGGGAAGGCCAGGTTACTTACCAAATAGCTCATAACGCCCTGGCAGACTTTGATAAAGCTGAGCATACAGGACCGTACTGCACAGAGTCGTCAAGAAAGGAACATATTATGCAACTTGGAATGATCGGGCTGGGCCGCATGGGGGCATTTATGGCACAGCGGCTGCTACGAGGAGGTCATACGATCGTTGGTTACGTCCGTCACGCGGAAACCGTGGAGGCTCTCCTCGCAGAAGGAGCTATCACAGAAGGAGCCTCATCTTTGCCTGACCTCATCAGCAAGCTTTCCGTGCCTCGCGCTATCTGGCTGATGGTGCCTGCTGCCTCGGTGGATGCGACGTTGGAAACCATCGTTCCGCATCTCGCACCCGGCGACATCGTCATTGATGGGGGTAATTCTTACTACCACGATGATATCCGGCGTGCTGTCATTGGCGAATCCGTTCCAGTACCCGTCCTCAGTTCGGCCCTCTTTGAGCGGTTCAGTTCGCGTGGTGAAGCCGATTTCGCCGACAGATTGATGTCAGCTATGCGCTTCGAGTTCGGTGGTCACCTGGAAAAAGCTGAAGATGAGAAAGGAACTATTGTGGATGGTTCCATGGTCATGCTGCTCGTGTCGAATAGCATCCTGCGCAAATACCCCGGCTCGACGATCCTGTACAATCTGATCCTCTCTAAGAGCGTACCCGCGCTGATAGAGCGGGAGGGGGGCAAAGCCATTCGGACGCGTGTCGGACACTCCTATATCAAAGCAGAGATGCGCAAGGAGAATGCCAGAGTTGCTGCTGAGCCAAAGGTACCCGCATAACATTGCCTATCTACAAAAAGTTCGCCACTCAGGTGTGCGGATTGGTCTGGCAACAATGTCCTATTGTGACCAGGCACAACGAGTCCTCAAAGTGTTGGGCTTGTCCAATGCATTCGACTTTATTGCCACGCGAGATGATGTCGAGCATGGCAAGCCCGATCCTGAAATCTATTTCCTGCTGGCCCGTGAATTGGAGGTGCAGCCGGTAGATTGTCTGGTCATCGAAGATTCGCCCGCCGGAGTGCAAGCGGCGCTGGCTGCAGGAATGAACGTGGTAGCCGTCAGCACCCCTCTTACACGCCAGCGCCTGTACGAGAGTGGACTGCTTCCACCTCAGCATATCGTGGACAACTCGAAGCTGCTACCAGATGTGGTTGCTCATGTTATTGCTCACCATCAACATAATCAGACGAAGAGCTAATCCAGAGAGCTTCCGTTTATCATACGCCGATCACTTGAGCAAGCGAAGACGACAATGCGAAAGGAGGGATACTATGCAACTTGCATGGAAGGTTGCTGAGGGCAGCAAAGTCAAACTAAAGGATTACGATCCCGACTATGTTGATAAGTATACGGATCGCGCATTAGCAGCGGCAGAACTGGAACACCTGGGCAAGGAACTCGGTGAGTTACAGCAGTTATTGGCAGCAGCGCAGCATCACAGCCTGCTCATTGTGCTGCAAGGGATGGATACGAGCGGCAAAGATGGTACGATTCGCCATGTCATGGCGCAAGTCAATCCGCTGGGATGCGAGGTGCGTTCGTTTAAGGGACCTACATCCAGGGAACAGGCGCGTGATTTCCTCTGGCGGATCCATCGGGTCGTTCCAGGCAGAGGCATGATCAGCATTTTCAATCGTTCCCACTATGAGGATGTTCTGGTGGTGCGAGTGCATGATTTGGTGCCAGAAAAGGTGTGGCGGCGACGGTATGCAGCTATTAATGACTTTGAGCACCTGCTTTCCCAGAATGACATGCTTATTCTGAAGTTCTATTTGCATATTAGCTACGAGGAGCAGGAAAAACGCTTACTGGCCCGTCAGGAGGATAGGACCAAAGCCTGGAAACTCTCGTCGGCCGATTGGGCTGAGCGCAAATACTGGAACGAGTATCAACAAGCCTATGGGGATGCGCTCTCCAGGTGCAGTATGGATGAAGCTCCCTGGTATATCGTGCCAGCTAATCGTAAATGGTATCGCAATTTGCTTGTGGCCCGTACCCTTGTTGCTACCTTGCGTCCCTATAAGAAGGAGTGGCAAGCCAAATTAGTGAAGCGAGGAGAGCAGGAACTTGCGCGTATAGAGAAGTTGCAGCAGGCGGGAGATAATCCCGTCGAAGCAAAGCCTCTACTACGTAGCTAGGGTTCTCCAAGAAGACGACATCGAGAAAGGAGAAGGATGATGCAAGTTGCATGGAAAGTTGGAGCAGGGAGCAACGTCAAGTTGCAGGACTATGATCCCGACTATGTTGATGAACTTACGGATCCCGCATTGGGAAGGGCAGAACTGGAACAACTCGGCAAGGAACTCGGTGAGTTACAGGAGTTGCTGGCAGCGGCCCACCATCATAGCTTGCTCGTCGTGTTGCAGGGGATGGATACCAGTGGCAAGGCTGATACGATTCACCAGGTCCTCTCCCGAGTCAATCCGCAGGGATGCGAGGTGCGCTCGTTTAAAGTCCCTTCCTCTCGGGAACTGGACCATGACTTCCTCTGGCGTGTGCATCGGGTCACGCCAGGCAGAGGTGTGATTGGCATTTTCAATCGCTCCCACTATGAGAACGTGCTGGTCGTACGCGTGCATAACCTGGTACCACCAGAAGCCTGGAGTCGCCACTACGCCGCCATTAACGACTTTGAGCGCTTGCTAGCCCAGAATGACATGCTTATTCTGAAGCTCTACTTGCATATGAGCTACGAGGAGCAGGAAAGACGCCTCCTGGCCCAACAGAAGAATCAAACGGACGCCTGGAAACTCTCCATTGCTGATTGGGCTGAGCGTAAATACTGGGACGAGTATCAAGAGGCCTATGAGGAGGCGCTCTCCAAGTGCAGTACTGATGAAGCACCCTGGTATATCGTTCCTGCTAACCAGAAGTGGTATCGCAATTTGCTCGTGGCACGCACACTCGTTTCTACCTTGCGTCAGTATAAGGATGAGTGGGAGGCGCAATTAGTGGAGCGTGGAGAACGGGAACTTCTGCTTCTAGCACAACTCGGACATCTTGAGCAGACTGGAGATCATGAGCATAAACGTGCAAAGAAAGCTCAGAAAGCTCACACCGCTACGTAGCTAGCAAACCCCTTTACAATAATGTGAACGAAGCTCAGATGGAGAGAACGAGGTCTAGAGCAGCATGGCGGTACCACAGCAACATGATAACCTGCCAGGACAAATGCCGTCGCGAGAGCAGGATGTTCCATCGTTGTTCAGCGATTTCGACCTGTATTTGTTTGGGCAGGGAAAGCATTTTTGTCTTTTGGTTACAAGGATATTGGCAAATGACCCAGGCTTTCAGAAGGAGATACTTCAATGAGCGAACTATCCAGTAAAAGCGGTTCAATGATGGCCTCTCCCCTTGTTCATAGTGCGTGATGACACGCAGAAAGGAAGGAAGACATGAGTACGATTCAACCCGGTGGAGGAGAAATGAAGGCGATCACGATTTCGCGCCAGTATGGTAGCGGCGGTGGCGAGATCGGAGCGCGTCTTGCCGAACGTCTGCACTGGCACCTGATTGACCACGAACTTGTGGCACGGGTGGCCCGTGAATTGGGGATCCCGGAGCAACAAGCTGAGGCACACGATGAGTACGCCAAAGGCTTCATCGCTCGTGTGCTGAGCCAGTTCGTTTCTACCGTGCCCACAGCGGCATCTCCCGTTATTCAGGTAGCACCAGAAGATCAAACCGTTGAAAACAGGTATCAAGAGACCCTCCGTCATGTCGTGGAGAGCGCGGCGGACACCGGCCGTGCGGTGATTGTCGGGCGGGCATCGCAGATTATCCTGGCCAAGCGGCGCGACGTGCTGCACGTGTTCATCGAGGCCCCATTGCAAGCGCGCATCGCCTACGTCGTCCTGCGGGAAAACCGGGATGCGGCCGGCGCACAGGAGCGTATCCAGCTCAAGGACGGCGACCGCTCACGCTACTTTCAGACGGTGTATCACCAGGACGCGAACGATCCGCTGCTCTACGATCTCGTCATCAATACGGCTGTGCTCTCGCTGGAGCGGGCGGTCGATCTGATCGGCCTGGCCCTGGAAGACAAAGCCCAAACGCTTTCGCTGCCAGTAGAGGCGTTGGGACCAGCACGCGGGCTGGCTCGCTATCGGGGCCAACCCGCTGATATCCGCCCACCAGCACACCTGACTGATACGCAACCTTCCTCGTAAAGGAGCAAACATATGTGTACGATGTCAAAGAAGTGGTGCAGCAGTGGTACGTGCAAATGCAGTTCTAGCTGTTCCGTACGTTCTGCGAAAGTCGAGATACTAGAGATTCTCACCTGCGGAGGACTTTTATGAACACACCAAAGGCGATCATTTTCGACCTGGATGGTGTCCTCACCGACACCTCAGAATACCATTATCAAGCCTGGAAACATCTGGCTGATGATGAGGGCATTCCTTTCACTCGCGAGGAGAACGACGCGCACCTGCGCGGCGTTGGACGACGCGACTCGCTTCTGTACCTGCTCAAGGGCCGCACGGTGTCTGAAGCGCAGATGCAGGACATGATGGATCGGAAAAATCGCTATTACGCGGAGCTGATCAAGAATATGTCGCCCAAAGAGGTCGTGCCGGGCGGGGTAGCCCTCTTGAAAGAGATACGACAGGCAGGCATCAAAACGGCCATTGCCTCTGCTAGCAGAAATACGCTGACCGTGTTGCAGCGGTTGGACCTCGTGTCCTCCTTTGATGGCATCGCCGATGGCAATAGTGTCGTTCATGGGAAGCCGGCACCGGATGTCTTCATCTTCGCGGCTGGTCTCGTGAACACGCCAACGCGGGACTGCCTGGGGGTTGAGGATGCCACCGCCGGTATCGAGGCGATCAAAGCGGCAGGGATGACGGCTCTTGGGATCGGCCCGCAAGAGCGTTTCCCGATGGCAGATAAGGTCCTGGCCACCCTTGAAAAGAAAACGCTCCAGGACCTGCTCGTGTAACACCAAACGCTCGGCACCTCCCCGTCCTGCCAACGCCGCCTGATCGCGGCACAAGCATCTCTGCCCGGCTGACGCGATGCGTCGCACGAAGTGCGTTGCCGCTCGGAAGAAGGTACTCGCTTCGCGTCAGGCAGGGCGAAAGGTGGCAGCATGACCGGCAGAAGCAGCTTGACCATCGTAGAGAGCAGGTCGAACGACACGAAGAAGAATTAGTCGAGCTGGTCTTGAAAGCGATCGAACATCTGGAGGCTCAAGAGAGGCAGGTCACGCTGAAAGAGATCGGTATCATGGTTGGAGCTTCTCCGGAAAATATGAAGCATTATCCGAAGGTGAGGATTATTTTAGCGCAAGTGGTAGCGAAGAATCGTAAGATTGCGTCTGAGCGAGCCCGGTGGTATGAATACGAGTTGATCGGGAATGTGTTAGACGCTGCGGTCAAGTTGGATTTGAGCGGGTTGCGCGTAACAAAAAAGCACTGAGTGACCTGGCGGGAATGTCTGTTACAGGCTTGACCCGTTATCCGAAGGTGAAGGCATTCATTGAGAGAGTTTTAGCCATGCGTTATCCTAAGAAGCAGCAGAGTGAGAGGTAGAAAGTACCCGTCTGGTTAGAGATGTCATGGCCTCGAAATGTTCTCTGATGCATGAAGCTTTTAGGAGTCGTAAATTTGCCGGGTTTTATATTCGACAGAAATCATATAGTGTTGTGCCTCCTCAATCGGTAGCCCATAGCACTATCAGCTACTGTGATGAATCCCCGAATCTGATCACGCAGAGCGAAGACCTTGGCTTTTTTCGAAGTTACGGTGGAGTCTATTTTCATTTCGGAGACGTAGGGGGATGCTCATTAGGGAGTTCATTCTAAAATTAGAGCGGACGTTTTAAAGCTCTTTAAGGATTTTTTCTAAAGTTAATACGGATTTTTTGCTTTTCTAAAGTTATGGCGGACGGCACACCAATTATTTTTTAGTACATGGGCAGAGGCGTATGGGAGTCGAACCCACCAGGGACCGCGCCGAGCGACCCCCCAGCCGTTTTGAAGACGGTGAAACCCACCGGGGCCCCTACACCTCCATGTTTGCATGTATGTCTATGTCTATGGATACAGCATGCAAGCCTATTGTGCCACTCGTGGCTTTTCTTGTCAAGCGAGCGTGCGCACACGCTCTACATCTACCTCTGTCAGGCTTTTAGCCATTAACTCGGCTTGTCGTAGACCTGGGAGGTCGCGATTGCCTGCTACGGAGATACAGCGCATTCCGGCGGCATGGGCAGCCTGCACACCCGCCACCGCATCTTCTATGACCAAACAGTACGGCGGTTCGATAGCCAGTGCTTGCGCCGCTTTGAGGAAAATATCGGGGGCCGGTTTACCGTGAGGGACGGTCTCGCCTGACACCAGGGCGGTCAGGTAGCGTTCCAGTCCGAGGGCATCGCTGATAAGCTGTATATTTTCGATGGGAGCAGAGGAAGCTAATGCCTGCCGGAAACCAGCCTCGTGCAAGCTGCGCATCAACTCTATTGAACCGGGGAGAGGCGCGGCAGTTTTACGAATGAGTTCACGAAAATAGTTCTCTTTCCGATCTGCCAATAGCTTTACCTGCTGTGGTGGAAGTGTTCCCCACTGAATAGCAAAAATATCATCATTGCGTTTGCCAAAGGTGGCCCAAAAATCTGTATCGGTGAAAGGGACGCCTTCCTCGCGTGCCAGACGTTGCCAGGCCAGGCGATGCTCTTCCGCACTGTCGATGATAACACCATCCATATCCCAGATGACCGCTTGGATTGAATTTGCCATAAAATACGGTAGCTCCTATTGCAATGAAAACTATGCTATAGCTTTATAACTCCATGCATTACCAGGATGATTTCAATGGCTCCCAGACTGTTATTGAGACAGTGAAGCAAAATGCCGGGCCAGAGCGATTTGGTTTGCCAACGAAGAATAGCCAGCAGTAGCCCGATGACTAACAGGACAGGAAATGAAGCTGGATCGCCGTGAGCAGCAGCGAAGAGCAGTGCGCTGAGGATGACTGCCAGGTATAGTGGCATACCACGTCGCAGACCTGTAAAGACAAAGCCGCGAAAAAAAATCTCCTCGCAAAAAGGGGCCACAAAGACTGCCACGAGAAGGGTGGCATACGTGGTAATTGGCTCAATTTTACTGCGCGTTAGAATGACTTGATCGTTGGTCTGCAAATGCCAGTGAAAAAGGGTAATGGCATCCTGATAGAGGTAATCGGTGGCAATAATGATGAAGCCAAAAAGAATAACGAGTATGAAAGCTTTACCAACATTAAATTCTTTGAAGCCGAGGGCACGCCAGGCCAGGCGCAGATGAGGTGTTATAGCGTGGTTCACGCGTTTGGCAAAATAGAGCGGTGCGACGATAAACGCGCCTTCGATAATACTGGAAACGAGAAAGGTAACGATGGCATTGGTAATATCTGTTCCAAGAGGGAGTGCTGTAGAAGGTGTGGTAGGAGTTTTCCCGCCATTGAGGAGGGAAACAACGATGAACCACGGAACCAGGGTTAACAAGATGCCGAAAATCGTTTGTTGAATTGTCCATGGAACTTCGTCTGGCTTGTGTTCGACCAAGGCACCCTCCATCTATTACGAATCTATTATAGCATAGAAAGTTCTTTTTGTCTGTGAAGTATTCACGGCTGTTTACTCAGGAAAATATGGTATACTACCTGCATCTACCTGTTCGATGCTATCCCTATATATTAGGAAGGACGCTTGATTGGCAAGCACAATAGAAACAAATCCAGCTGAAAATTCTAATTGGCGTAAACATAAAAATGCCTGTCCATTTTATAGAGAGCGTTGGTTTCCTGCCAATGATGTGATGGCGGGTGAACCAATGTATCAAGTCTTTTGCATGAAGGGTACACCTCCTGAGACACTGGAGGAACAAGACCGCTGTTTTCGTAGTAAATCGTGTTGTTGGCGTCTCGCTGAGCAGAACAAATCTACCACAGAGCAACAGTCCCCCGCGGAAGAAGTTCCTTTGTCTACGCTCTAGAAGCAAAAAACCAGTAGGGGAAACCTCTGGTTTATCTTTTCCCACATCCCACAACTCACTCACTCACTTTTTAAGGAATCTTGCATAGTGAGCAGAGATATTAGTAGCTTGCCACCAGTTGCATAATTTGGCGGCAAGCCTTTTTCATTTCAATGCGGACGCGGCCCAGGTTTGTGGGGGCTTGTGTTGTTACTACCAGTAGGAGATCGCCTACTTCCTCAAACTGAATCGTGCCATTGTGTGTTTCGATGATCACATGGTTCATATCACCGCTGTTCATTTGCGAGATGTAGTTTGTAATGGAACCAAAGGCTGCTGCCGACATGGCTCCGATGACTTCCTCATCCTCACTATGCAGTGTTCCGGTGACAATAAGACCGTCCTTACCAACCAGAATTGCGCCTGATACATTATCAAGGTCAGTCAGCCGTTGTAGGATTGTTTCCACAATATGACTCCTTAGCTCTTCGCCTTTTTCGCCATCGAAAGTGCTTTATTATAGGCTTCCATTGCCTGTAAGTATTCTCCCTGCCGCATGTAGGCATCGCCCAATACGCGATAGCCTGCCGAATACTTGGGTGCTATTTTCAGCAATGCACGCATGTTGCTGACAACATCGCCCAATAAATCAGGTGCATTACGTATAATAATGCGATATTCTTGCATCGCGTCATCATAGGAACCGGCAAGCTGGTGTTGATATCCGCGCAGCAGACGCTCTTTATAACCCATCGCACCTGTGCCACCATCGGATGTTTTCGCGAACGTGGAACGTTCACCGAGCTGGCCGCGGGAAGCAGTGGACTGTTGCTGTGCAGGTTGGGTAGAATGACGCTGTTGCATGGATTGCAGTCGGACGGCTGGCCGTTTCATGGTCGTCTCTAATTCCATGTCTAAGAGATCGGAATGTATTGCTGCTGTTGCGGGAGCGTGCGCAGCGGTTGGCGTTGGATTGGGTCGAGCATTCGCAATAGCGTTGTTCGCTGACATATCTGCCCGCACAGACTCAACAGGTGTCTTAACAAGCGGAGCGGGCGTTGCTTGTGAGACAAAACTAGAGAGGGCATCCAGGTGATTGGGTGTTGCCGAGGGTTGTTTCTGTTGCGCTTGCTCGTTTACCTGATTGCGTACAGGTTGTAACGTTGGCTGAGTTGTCTGAACAACCGGCGGCGGAGCGGCCCAAAGCGGCTCTACTAGCGAGCTTAAAGGTGTTTCTTGTTGCGCGGACTGTGCTGGTACCGCATCATGTTCGGGTTGGGGCTTATGGTTGCCAAACTGTGCTAATGCCGAGGAGAGCGTTTCATCAGAGGTTTCGTCGGCAAAAGATGAAAGTTCTCCGGGCTGTAGCGGCATGAAACCCCGCGAGCGCAGGTCATTTTCCAGCTCTTCTAATGTTGTAAGAAGATTTTGTTGCGGCTGATTTAATTTTTGTGCTGCATGGTCGAGCCAATTCTCAAAGGTGACATTTTCCTGGGCCTCAGCTAAGAGAGGGGTTGCTGGTGGTACTGGAGGCGTTGCTATGGCCGCCGCTGATTCAAGCAGAACTGGTGTTGGATTGATCTCAGCTTCTGGGAAAGGCGATGGTATTTGCTCTACCTCGAGCTTAGAGATTGGTATCTGCTCTTGTAGCACAGGTTGTTCGGCAGCGATTGGTTGAGCGAGCAGAGCAGAGGGTAGTTCTTCTTTCTCTTCTTGTGGGTATGGTACGTTTTGCGAGACAATTGGTGATAGCGAGCTTTCCATCTCGGCAGCACCGAGCGATTTTAACCATGCTGGGCCAAAGAAGAATGGTTCGTCCGCATCTAACGAAGGTGGATTCGTGGTTGAGCTAGTAGCGAGCTGCTCACTCCATGAGGGGGGAAGATCGGCTTCCGGCTCTACAGATGGTAGTGATGACGCAACTGGTAGGTGCGGCTCGATTGGCTGTGCAGGTGGAAGAGAGTTGGATGGACTGGGTTCACTTTTGGTAAGCATGTCAAGCCAGGCAGGTGGTGCTGGATTCTCGGATTCTTGCTCCTCCATACTTCCCCAGGAGATACCGGAAGATGATTGTGTAGCGTTCTCTTTATCGTTCCACGAGTCAAAAGATGGCTCTTCAAACACGTCTACATGGTACCATGGCTGCTGTTGTTCCTGGTTGTCTTGTTCTTGTGTGACGGGTGCATCAGGTGTATCACTGCTCTTTTCAACGTCTGGTGCTTGTGATGGCCAACGTTCAGCATGTTGCTCATCTTGAACGGGAACGTGCTGTGTGGGTTGATCCAAGGAGTCAACATTGGGAGTGTTAGTATTGCCGTGCTGACTCGGATTAGCGTTGACAGCTGCTGGTGGTATTGGTGTTGTTTGGGCGGGTTGCTGTTGCTGCCCAAAGGTACTCCAGCCGCCGAAATCGGTAGTGCTATTGTCGGACCAGCCCCCGAAGGATGAAGCTTCTTGCACGGTCTGGTATTCTTGCTGCGGCTCGATGATGTTATCGAGGCTGCTCCAACGTACCAGGGGGTCAGCGAAAGGCGTGGAACCTGGAGAGCTAGTGTTTCCATTGGTTCCGTTCGTACTCTGTTCTGTAGGGGTTGTCGCCACTGCTTCAGCCTGTTTTCCCTGAGAGGTTGTGGGAAAAGCGGTGGGAGTTGTATGCAACAGGTTCAGGAAGGGATCCTTGGAAGAATGTGCCATGAAGTCGCTAAAGAGTTCCTGGGCCTTGATCAAGTCAGGGTCAAGTAAGGTAGCTTGCCGCAGAAGTTCTTGTGCTTTCGTGGCATTTTGGGCAAAGGTCACATGCGCCAGGAGCAAGAGAGCCTTCAAACAACCTGGAACATCATTGAGTATAAGTGTGGCAAGTTGTTCAACCCGGTCATAGAGGCCTTCACGCCAGAACGCTTCGAGAAGCCCTGTGCGAGCGTCCAGACGCTCTGGGCTGCTGGAGAGAACTATTTCCCATTCCTGGATAGCTTGTGGGAGGAGGTCGCCACGCATGTAGAGACGCGCCAGACCTGCACGCGAGAAAATGAAGCCTGTCTGCCCCACTTTTTCACTTAACTCATTAAATTCGCGCCGAATCACACTATTGCCTCGACTGAGTTCGTAGGCTTGCTGATAGCAATCGAGGGCGGTGTCGTATTCTTGCATCTGCTCGCTGATGAGCGCACGGTCGCAGTAGACGATTACATTTTCGGGGTCGTTCGTCAAAACCCAATCGAAGGTTTGTTGGGCTTCGTCCAGTTGCCCTTGTGCCAGAAAAACCTCACCCAGGAGGCGTTGTGCCTCCAATGATTCTGGAAAATGTGCGAGGATGTGTTGGCAGTTAGCCATTGCGTCATTGACGCGGCCAGAACTGATGGCATCCTCAGTCGTCAGCAAGTAATCACGAAGTGTTGTTTGTGTCATAGAACCTGGTCTCCTCTTCCCGCTTTACACACCTTTGAGCAAATTGCCATAGTATACTGCTTGACTTGTATCATCTGGCCCAATAATAGCCAGACGACGCCAGGCGGGCGCAAAGCAGAACTGTGCCACGCGCTGAATATCTTGTGGCGTAACAGCGTCAATGTGTGCCGTCATCTCATCAACATCCATCACTTTGTTTCGTAGGCTTTCCTGGCTACCTAACCAGGAAGCGACCTGATGTGTGCCTTCTAATCCCAATTGAAGGCCACCACGGACATATGCTTTAATGCGTCGCAGCTCATCTGCTGGCACCGCTGTTTGGCAGAGCTGATCGAGTTCGCCGATAATGGCTTGTATGGCTGCTTTCGTTTGTGAGGGGTCTACCCCAGCACTGACTACCAGATTGCCTGTCTCATAATAGCTATTGAAGTAGCTGCCGATATCATACGCCAAGCCTTGCTCTTCACGGATGGTTTGGAAGAGGCGAGAACTCATGCCATCTCCTAAAAGAGCATTGATGAGCAGCAAGGGATAATACTCTGGCGATGAATAGGCAGCACCCAGAGTTGCCAGGCAGATGTTTGTCTGTTCGGTATCTTTTTTGATCATGGCTACTGGAAGCGTCTCTCGCGGTGGAAAACTTTCCTGCCAATGTGGATGCGGTCGGGCTTCCCAGTCATTAAAGAGCTGTTTTGTGTGTTGGATGACCTGTTGGTGGTCGATATTACCCGCGACACTGATGACGAGCGAGTTGGGGCGGTAGTATTCGTCCAGATACTGGAGCAACTGTGTACGTTGTAGTTGCGCGACGGTCTCAATAAAACCGGCATCATCACGGCCTAAAGGTAAGCTGGGCCACATGACCTCGTCCGCCAGGAGGTTGACCCATTCCTGTGGATCATCACGCGTGGCACTGAGTTCTTCTATAATGACGCTGCGCTCTTTTTCAACCTCATCAGGATCGAAATTGGAGTAGCGGATCATGTCGGCTAGCACATCCATCACGGTAGGCAATTGCTCTCCTGGCACGCGAGCGGTGTAGCTGGTAATTTCTTTGCCAGTGCTACCATTAAAGACGCCGCCCACTCCTTCTATTGCCTCTGAAATGAGTCGTGCCGTAGGGTAATGCTGTGAACCCTTGAAAAGCATGTGCTCAATAAAGTGCGAAATGCCCGCGATAGGATTCGGCTCGTAGCGCGAGCCAACAGTGAAAAAGAAGGCGATGCTAGCGGAACGCATACCCGGCATGTGAGCGGTAAGTAAGCGTAGGCCATTTTGTAATGTCGTGCGTTCGTAATTCATCCAACTCCCTGTGAGGAAACCTCTCTCCAGCTGTGCCGCTGAGAAAGTTCATCCTTCTATCTCCGGGTGAAAAGATTTTACTATCAAGGATTAACGGCTAAAACCGCAATATTCCTGTGTATAAACCGGTAGGATTTATAAGAAATGTTTCATCGCATGTCCTGCTGTATTATAGACGGTTTCAGTGTGTGTCGCAACTGAAATAGAGGAGAAAAGGGGAAAGGTAGCCCATTTGGGTGTTGTGAAAGGATGTGGTTGTTGGAAAGGGATGAAATAAGATGAAAGCAGGGTAAATCACCAACTTGCTCTGCTTCATCCTATTGCATTGCTGTATTGATAGGTTTAGAACAGGCCGATGTCGCGACCGATTTCGCCTAAGCCGCCGAGCATGCCCTCATCGTGATGACGGCGTTCGCCATAGTTATCGTAGCCCATATCACCTTCGATGCCGCGCTCAATGTGGTGTTCAACGCCGCCGAGCAGCATCTCACCACCAATAACGGCTGCGGCACCGCCCAATGCGCCCATCGCGTATTTGCCACCATTGCCCTGCATCATGCCGCCCAGGCTACCCATGATGCCTCCTTGTTGGTTCTGTTGAGGCATATTGGCGGGTGTGGGAACGACGCCGGCGAGGTTGGTACGGCAACTGGGGCAGTTTGGTGTACCCACGGGAGACATAGCCATGCAGACGGGGCAGCGCAAAATCATTGGCTGTTGACCGACCATGGGCTGGGGTTGATATCCCCCTTGGCCTTGCGGATACTGTGGTTGGCCATACGGTTGTGGTGGATATTGCGGCTGGCCATAGGCTGGCTGTTGTGGTGGATATTGTGGCTGACCGTAAGGTTGCTGCTGCGGTGGGTATTGCGGTTGGCTGTACGATTGTTGCTGGGCATAGTCGGGTTGCTGCCCATACTGGGATGGATATGGCTGTTGTGGTGGATACTGTGGAGAAGATTGCCCAGGTTGCGTATAGCCAGTTTGTGCAGGTTGCGCTGGAGTGGCTATCCCAAGCTGCGTGCCACAATTGGAACAGAAACGCTCACCAGGTGCGCCCTGCCGTCCACAACTAGAACAAAAAGCAGGTGCGGGATGGTTATTCGTTGCAGGAACGCCAGTAGCCTGTACAGGCGTTCCACAATTTTGACAAAACTTTTTGCCGGTAACGTCGCTACCGCAGGAGGTACAGGGTGTCATGTGTCTCGACTGCCTTTCAATATATCTGCGTATACTACGCTCAATCACTTGAGTTCAGTGTAGCATAGTTTGACAGATTAGTCTAACAAGACTCTACGCTGTTCAGAGTTTCTCAAAAGTCTTTTTGCTCCCTGTTGCGGCAGGGTTCTCCTGCAGGAGACTTTGTGATGGTTGGGACATTTGTGACCTCCATACGCATGAAGTTAAGGATTGGGAAGCATTTCAATTCCCTACCAGGGCGACCGCGAGGGTCGCCCCTACTATACACGCGGCGGCTCTGCGAGCCACTTTGCAGAGAGAAGAGTCCATCGTCTAGAGTAGGGGTTGCCTTGGAAACCGCGCTCCATGGCTTAACTTCATGCGTATGGGTTGGGACATTTGTGACTCCCAATTTTCAGTGGACTTGCGTCTGATTAGGAAAATGTAGGAGGCTTGGTGATGAATGGGACATTTGTGACTCCCAATTTTCAGTGGACTTGCGTCCGAGAGGGAAATGCATGAGGCTTTGTGTATGGATGGGACATTTGTGACTTCGGGATTTCGAGACCTTTGTCAGTTGTAGCGATTGTAGTGGTTGTAGCGTTTGTGTCACATTTTTGATGGGGCAGAGGATGTTGGTAGTAGAGGAACCACAAGGGCGAGTTGCAAAACATTTTATAAAGGATACACGTTCTGATAAAGTGTAGTCTTAGGAGGAGTATAGCATATTAATGCGAAGCAAGCAAGAGGTGAAAGAGTTCGACCCAGGGTCTGTGAATTATCCTGGCGACCACAAGGGTCGCCAGGCATGAGATGCACAAGATGTTTTTCTCCGATCATTCACAGGCCCTGGGGGAATGACTCCTGCCTGGTGCAACTTTTTGAGAGGTATTGGCTATGCAGTTGATAGACCCTGTGAGGATAGCTTTTGATGTGTTATCATACGCTCATCTGTAGCTGAATAATATGGAGAGGGATGGAAAAAGAATCGTATGACCGTCACCACTACGCAGAAGAGAGCCGTTGAGCAGTACTATAAAGACCTTGCCGCCTATGCCGAGAAACACGTTACCCATGAAACTGCGGTACGCAGTGCCTTTCAAAACCTGCTGGCAGCCTTTGCCCAGTCTGCCAACTGGGTGCTGATCCCCGAACAAACCCTCGGCAACGGCAAACGCCCCGATGGCACCTTGCGCGACGCCTTCAACCTGCCACGGGGTTACTGGGAGGCCAAAGACGGCCATGATGACCTCCAGATAGAAATTCGTAAGAAAATCAGCCTGGGCTATCCCATCTCCAACACCATTTTTGAGGACACGCGTCGCGCCATCCTGTATCAGAATAATCGCATTGCTTTTGAAGCCGATCTGACCAACCCCAAAGACCTCACCGCCGTGCTGGACACCTTCTTTCACTACGCCGCCCCCGATATCGCCACTTTTGAACACGCCGTCGCCGACTTCAAAGAAAGCATTCCTGACCTGGCACAGGGCCTTATGCAGCGTATCCAGGAGGAACATGCCCGTAACAAACCCTTTGTTGCCGCCTTCCAAAGCTTCCTCGACCTCTGTCGCACCTCGCTTGACCCCAACATGAGCCGCGCAACCGTCGATGAAATGCTCGTGCAACACCTGCTCACTGAACGCCTCTTCCGTACTATCTTCAACAACTCTGATTTCACCAGGCGCAATGCCATCGCCGTCGAAATCGAAAAGGTCATCCAGGCCCTCACCAGTCGCGCCTTCAATAGGTACGAGTTCCTGAAATCGCTGGACCGCTTCTATATCGCCATCGAAAACGCCGCCCGCAACCTGGACGACTGGTCGGAGAAACAGCACTTTATCAACATCGTCTACGAACGCTTTTTCCAGGGCTTCTCTGTCAAACAGGCAGATACCCACGGCATCGTCTACACGCCGCAAGAGATTGTCGATTTCATGTGTGCCAGCGTGGAAGAGGTCTTGCAACGCGAATTTGGCACCTCCATAGCCGAGCCAGGCGTGCAAATCCTCGACCCCTGTGTAGGAACCGGCAGCTTCATCGTCAACCTACTGCACCGCATCCCCCGCTCTAAACTGCGGCACAAGTACCTACACGACCTCTACTGCAACGAGATCATGCTGTTGCCCTACTACATTGCCTCGCTGAATATCGAGCATGAATACTACGAACGCACTGGCGAGTATCTCCCATTTGAGGGCATCTGCTTTGCGGATACCCTGGAATTCGCGGAAGGTCAACAAATGTCCATGTTTGTCGAGGAGAATACGGAACGGGTCAAGCGCGAGAAGGATGCGCAGATTATGGTGGTGATTGGCAATCCTCCTTATAACGTGGGTCAAGCGAACGAGAATGATAATAATAAGAACCGTAAGTATCCGGTGATTGATAAGCGTATCAGGGAGACATATGTCAAAGACTCAAAGGCAACTCTTAGAACACAACTCTATGATGCTTATGTCAGATTTTTTCGTTGGGCAACTGACAGACTTGGTAATCGAGATGGAATTGTGTGCTTTGTCTCGAATAACTCCTTTGTTGACCAAATTACATTCGATAGTATGCGTAGACACCTTTTACAAGATTTCTCGCATATTTATCATCTAGACTTGCACGGTAATGTCCGAAAAAATCCAAAACTATCTGGCACTGCACATAATGTTTTTGGTATTCAAGTCGGTGTAGGGATCACCATTGCTATCAGATTGTCAAATGCTACACAGCCTATTCTTCACTACCACCGCGTACAAGAATATTGGCGTAGAACTGAAAAGTTAGCTTTTATTGCGGAAAAAGGGAATCTATACAATCTTGATTGGGAAGAAATGTATCCCGATGAAAGAAATAATTGGCTTACTGAAGGGCTAAGATCAGAATTTACTACTTTCTCTTCTTTGGGAACGAAAGAGGCTAAAAATTCCAAGTTTACGGAAGTCGAGACGATATGCAAAACTTATTCAACTGGCATTAACTCAGGAAGGGATAGTGTCGTCTACGGTTTCAATTTTGGGGCATTAGAAGATAAAATCAAGCGTTTCGCTGAAGATTATAATGCAGAGTTATCGCGATGGGTAAGGAATGGGCACCCTATAGACATAGATGATTTCGTACATTATGACAAAATTAAATGGAGCCGTAACCTTAAACGAGATCTAAGGCATAAGAGATATATCATTTATGATCAAAAAAATGTGAGAAGAGCACTATATCGACCATTCACTAAGCTGTGCTTATACTACGCAGATATAATTATCGACGAACAAGGAACAACTAAATATTTTTTCCCCATCACGAACACGGAGGCTGAAAATGTCGTAATTTGTGTCCCAGGGCTAGGGGATCGAAAAGGATTTAGTTGTCTAGTAACAAATACTATTCCAAGCATGGATCTGGCATTTGAGAAAGTTCAATGCTTCCCTTACTACACCTACTCCGAGGACGGCAGCAATCGCCGCGAAAACATCACCGATTGGTCGCTCGCACAATTCCAGGCGAAATATGGCTCCGATGTGACAAAGTGGGATATCTTCCACTACGTCTATGCCATGTTGCACCATCCACAGTATCGCGAACGCTACGCAGAGAACCTCAAGCGCGACCTGCCACATATTCCCCTGCTCCAAAACAAAGAACCATTTCTCACGTGTGTCCGTATTGGCAAGCGACTGATGGAGCTGCATCTGCACTATGAGCAAGCGAAAGAATACCCTCTGCAATGGGTAGAAAATCAGGACATTCCATTCTCCTGGCATGTTAAAAAGATGCGCCTGACAACGGACAAAACTTCGCTAGTCGTCAACGAAAGCTTGACGCTAGCAGCGATACCGCCAGAGTGTTTCGCCTATCGCCTGGGCAACCGCTCCGCCCTGGACTGGATTATTGACCAGTACCAGGTGAGTGAAGATAAACGCAGCGGTATTGTGAGCGATCCCAATAACGCTGATGATGAAGAGTATATTGTACGCCTGGTTGGCAAGGTGGTGACGGTGAGTGTGGAGACGGTGAAACTGGTGGAGGAGTTGGCGAGGGAAGTGAAGCAGGAGGAGTGGTTGGGGCAAGAGGGGTAAGAGATTATGAAATAATGCTTACTGGCATGGTGCAACTCAACTCACATGGCTTGTCAAGGGCCGGGCTTAGTGATGTTTGGGAAAAGAGGCGTTCTGATAGGTTCTTCCAATCTGAGGCTTAGTCAAGGCTCAGAGGAAAATGAAGTGTCGTAGTTTACGTCCTGCAAACTCGTCATCATTCCCTGCTACTTCCGCTCTTTCACGAGCAAAATACCCTCACATGGTTGAAGCTCTCCCTGAATCCGTTTCTTCAAGATAAACACGTCAAGGTAGATTTCGTAGAGCAAATCTACTACTGTTTGCAACTTTTGCTCTGTGCTGGAACGGTAACGCAAAAAGCGTCTCTGTATCGTCCGGGTTGAGGACAAATGCTCTAAAAGAGCAGAATAGTAATTGATATAGACCTGATAGATGGCCATAGTTAGATCGAGCATTAACAAGCGAGTCTGGACATAAGTGCCGAGGCGATCAAGGGTACTGTCGAGGTCGAGGTCGAGGGCGCGGGCGAGGGCGCGGGCGAGGTCGAGGTCGAGGGCGCGGTCGAGGTCGAGGGCGCGGTCGAGGTCGAGGTCGAGGGCGCGAGAGAAGTGAACGTGCGGGAACAGATACGTCATTTCTTCAAGAAGTGACTTAGGCAACAACAGAGGAGTATCTATCCAGGAAAGCTGATTTTCATCACTGAGCCAAAAGCCAGCGTCTGTCGGTAATCCATGAAGTATAGCACTATCCCGTTCTAATTCTCTCTTCTTGGGCAGTCGATAGCTCCAAGAAGCAACGTCACGTTCGGTCAGCCAGGCACAGAAGGCTTCAGCATCTGCTCGACGCACACCCAGGATCGGTCGATTTCCCCAACCATCGGTAAAACGGTACGTTGTCCAGTGGTCAGGTTGCATATAGCTGCCTCGTTCTCGTATGTCATCGAGAAAGACCTGGTATTCAGCGCAGGTAATCAGCGAGGTATCGACGGACGTTTCCTCTTTCAGGTGAACCATGTGACGGAGACGACGTGCGAGGAGTGCATTGGCAATCACATGCTGGCGTTCCGGATCGGTATCTTCTACACCTTCCTTCAGTAGGGTGTCCAGTCGCACTCGCATGTCTGGACGAACTGTACGTGCTTCTGTATCACAATCGATGGCGAGTTCAATGGCAGAGGCCTGAGGATGCGCTCCCTGCAAACATGCCTCCAGAACGAGGGTAGCATCTGCCATCGAACAGTAGAGCCGAATGGTCTCCCGCCACCATGTTTCCCCTACATGGGTGA
>JBPCJY010000167.1:0-23370 GCA_051004815.1 Ktedonobacteraceae bacterium | reverse complement strand
TAGTATAGTAGGGGCGACCCTCGCGGTCGCCCTGGCACTCTTGTACAACGTGTCGAGAGGCGGTTTGGGGCCGCTCAAGAAGCCAATTTTCTGTCTGGATGTTTGCTGTAAACCGGCTTCCCAGGCCGATGGAAGACATAAACCTAGCCCTGGGGCAAGTTTACACGCTTGTATTTCTGAGAATCGCGTGCTATACTCCTAAACGGCAGTGAGGTTGTGATGCCGCTTCACAGGCCCAACAATACGAATTTGGGACGAGAGGCGGCGTGCGTTGATTGTTGTAAGGAGGACTTTGAACCCATGGCCCCAGAGAAAAAGGCAAAAACCGAATCGACCCTGAGTACCGTTGGTAGACAGGAACTGACAAAGCGCATTGCTCAACAGGCGGACATCTCCCAGAAGCAGGCCCAAGCAGCCTTAGAAGCTACTTTGAAGTCCATTCGTGAGGCTCTTCAGAGCGGTAATGAGGTGCGTTTGGTTGGCTTTGGCTCATTCAAAGTGCGCCAGAGCGCGGCACGCAAAGGAGTGAACCCACGCGACCAAAAACCCATCGAGGTACCCGCGAAAGAACGTGTGCGTTTCTTCCCCGGAAAAGAACTCGCGGACGCTGTCGTCAAAAAGTAGGGTGATCCCTGCGGATATACGATGCTGGGGTGCTTCTTCGGGAATACCAACAGAGGCGTATCCACAGCATCACCCATTCCCCTCACTGCCTGAGAGTCTTGACCTCTTGCAGAGATTGGCTTATGGAATTAGTAAGGTTCCATAAGCCAATCTCTGCAAGAGGTTTCACTATTTTTGGCATCTCTCTATGCATCTCAACTTCTTTGCGGTACAATACAAAACGAAAGATCACAGTGCTGTGAGAGGAAAAGGCCTCAACGCATACAATGCCGTATGGCGGTCTGGGCATATATCTACGTTTTACACTTCAGAAGGGGGCCTATGGCGATTAGCAATGCAACGCTGGCGGGATTACCCCGTACGGCATTAATGGAGATGCATTATACAATGGCACTTCTGCGCCGCTTCGAGGAGAAGAGTGCCGAAGAGTATACACGCGGTAAAATTGGTGGCTTCATGCACCTGTATATCGGCCAGGAGGCCGTGGGGGTGGGCACCATTGCCGCTTTGCGTCCCAGCGACAAGATTCTCTGTAGCTATCGAGAACACGGCCACGCGCTGGCAAAGGGTATGGAACCGGGTGCGGTCATGGCCGAATTATTTGGCAAAATCACTGGCTGTAGTAAGGGCAAAGGCGGCTCCATGCACATGTGGAGCAACGAACTGGGCGTGTATGGCGGCAATGGGATTGTTGCCGCGCAAATGCCTATCGCCGCCGGTGTAGCCCTGGCCGTCCAATATCAGGGAGAGGATACCGTCATAGCCTGTTACTTCGGCGATGGTGCCGTAGATGAAGGTGCTTTTCACGAATCCCTCAACCTGGCCTCCATCTGGAAACTACCAGTCGTGTACATTTGCGAAAATAACCAGTATTCTATGGGCATGGCGGTTACTAAAGCCTGGTCCGTAGATAGCCTGTTGCCGCGAGCTGCCGCTTATAGTATGCCCGGTGAGCAGATCGACGGTATGGATGTACTGGCAGTATACGAAGGGATGAAACGCGCCGTCGAGCATGCTCGCGACGGTGAAGGCCCAACGCTGTTAGAGATCAAAACGTACCGTTTCCGCGGCCACTCCATGACCGACCCCGCCTATTATCGTACCCGCGAGGAAGAACAACAATGGCGTTCCACCCGCGACCCCATCGGCATTTTTGAGAAACGCTTGTTAGAGGCCGGCCTGGCGAACCAGTCCGAATTTGATGAAAACGATGCACGCGCCACCCAGATTTCCGAAGAAGCCGCCGAATTCGCCGAAAATAGTCCTGACCCCGCGCCGGAAGAACTCTTTACCGATGTGCTGGTCGATAATTCTACCGCTCTCACTTACCGCTACGAGAGGAAATAGCCTGCGATGCGTGTACTTACCTATCGTGACGCGCTGCGTGAAGCCATCCGCGAAGAGATGTTGCGTGACGAGCGTGTCTTTATCCTGGGCGAAGATATTGCCGGCTATGGTGGCACCTATGCCGTCAGCAAGGGCCTGGTCGAGGAGTTCGGCGAGAAACGCGTGCGTGATACTCCCCTGGCGGAAGAGGTCATCACCGGTGCCGCTATTGGTGCTGCCCTGGGCGGACTGAGACCCATCCTGGAAATCATGACCATCAACTTTAGTCTGCTCGCGAGCGATCTACTCGTCAATAGCGCGGCCAAGATGCGCTACATGTTCGGTGGACAGGCCGCTATGCCTCTCGTGGTGCGCACGCCCGCGGGCGGTGGTGCGCAACGAGCGGCCCAGCACTCTCAGATGTTCGAGTCATGGTATGCCCATATTCCTGGACTAAAGGTGGTGATGCCTGCCACCCCTTACGATGTCAAGGGCATGCTCAAATCTGCTGTGCGCGACCCTGACCCCGTGCTCTTTATCGAGCACGAACTGCTCTACAACGTCAAGGGCGAGGTGCCGGACGAGGGCGTTGAATACCTGGTTCCGCTTAATCGTGGCGAAGTGAAACGTGAAGGGCGCGACGTGACCATCATTACCTTTTCGCGCATGTTGCATGTCGTCCTCCAGGCAGCAGAAGACCTGGCGCAAGCAGGGATTGATGCCGAAGTCATCGACCTGCGCAGCATTCGTCCTATCGATATTGACCTGATCGTTGATTCCGTGCAGAAGACGAATCGCGTGGTAATCGCTGAAGAAGGTTGGAAGTATTACGGTACCGGACAAGGATTGGCCGCGCTGATTTACGAGCACGCCTTCGACTACATGGACGCGCCCATAAAACATGTGACCGGAGCCGATGTACCCATGCCCTACTCAAAAGTCCTGGAACGCGCCGCTATTCCCCGGAAGGGCGAAATCATTGATGCCGTCAAAGCAATAGTACCCGCCGCCCTCGTGCGCCAGTAAGGACGCAACGATGAGCCGTAACGAAATCAGCGTAGGGGCCGATTTATCGGCCCGTCCTGGTTGTGTGATTATCCCATGTAATGGGTTAAACTTCATCATCGCGTCCTGGTAGGCCATGGAATCGGAAAGAATTTAACATGAAAAAAGTGGAAATGCCCAAGATGGGCGACAGCATGGAAGAGGGCAAGATTCTACGCTGGCTTAAAAAAGAGGGCGACCCGGTCAAAAAAGGGGAATCGCTGGCGGAAGTGGAGACCGATAAGGTCAATATTGAGATCGAGGCCTTCGCGAGCGGTTTGCTACGCAAGATAGTAGTTCCCGAAGGGGCATCGGCCCTGGTAGGCGCGGAGATCGCCCTGATTGGTGCTGCCGATGAACCTTTGCCCGGCAACTTCGGTGGCAATGGGACGACAACACACGCGCCTGGCACCAGCTCTGCTCACAATGGGCAAGGCACTAAAGAGAGGGCTACCGCGAGTGTCGCGACAGCACTAGCTTCCCCACCTGTTATCACAACAGGCAAGGAAGGGCGTATTTTTATCTCGCCCCTGGCACGTCGCCTGGCTGAGGAGCACCAACTGAATTATGCGACGCTGCAAGGGACCGGCCCCAACGGGCGCATTATCAAAATGGATATTGAGGCAGCCCTGGCCCAGGTGCAAGCTGGCATTACTGTTGCACCAACTCCTGTGACCCCGCCAGCCATTGCTATACCCGCTTCAGCGACTCCCGCACAAGAGCCGTTCATTGTTCCAGCCATTGCCGATGATGTGGTCGAGGTCCCGCTTACCGCCATGCGCCGTACTATCGCACGACGATTGAGCCAGAGTATGCAGACGGCCCCTCACTTCTTTGTGACCACCGTAATCGACACGGAGAAACTGGCACTGCTGCGTCAGCAGATCAACGAGTATGCCGCCAATGACCCAGCACCCGTCAAGGTCAGCTACAACGATCTGATCATCAAGGCCGTTGCTAAGGCGTTGCTACGCATGCCACAGGTCAATGTCTCCTTCGCGGAAGACCGCTTGTTGATGAAGAAGCAGGTACATATTGGTGTGGCTGTGGCCCTTGAAGAGGGCTTGATTGTACCTGTCTTGCGTAACGCGGATGTGCGCGGCATCCTGGATATCGCACATGAGACGCGTCGGCTGGCTGACGCGGCCCGCGCAGGGAGATTGCGCCCGGAGGATTTCAGCGGCGGTACATTCACCGTTAGCAATCTTGGTATGTACGATGTAGAGAGCTTTACGGCGGTAATTAATCCACCGGAGTCCGCCATTCTTGCCATCGGTACGATTACGCCAACGCCTGTCGTAGTGGATGGTCAGGTAGTTGTACGCAGCCGCGTGAAAGTGACGCTCTCGTCCGACCATCGTGCGATTGATGGTGCCTTGGCGGCCCGTTTCTTGCAAGAAGTGAAGCGTCTGCTGGAGGAGCCATTTGGCTTGATGTTGTGATGCAAAATTGGGGAGAGGTGTTTATGTCAACGCTGACGATGAATGGTGTGACCCTGGCACTGTTGCAGGGAGATATTGTCAAAGTGCGGGCGGACGCGATTGTCAACGCCGCTAATTCCGGTCTGCGTGGTGGAGGTGGCGTGGATGGTGCGATTCACCATGCAGGTGGGCCAAATATCATGATGGAGTGCCGCAAGATAGGCACTTGCCCCACCGGCAGCGCGGTAGCCACCACCGCTGGCAAACTACCCGCTAAATACGTCTTTCACGCCGTGGGGCCAATCTACCAGGGAAGCAAGGAAGATGAAAGATTGCTGGCAAGCGCGTACCAAAGTTGTCTGAAGCTGGCGGAGCAGTACCGCATAGAGAGCATCGCCTTTCCTTCGCTCAGCACAGGCGTCTATGGTTATCCGCTGGAACTGGCGGCCCCGGTGGCTTTGCGCACGATTATCGCACACATTCAGCAGCCTACCACCCTCAAACATGTGACGATGGTACTCTATGGCAATGAGGCCTATCAGGCCTACGAGAGGGCTTTGCGGGATGTACAAGCAGATAAATAAAGAGATGGCCCTCATCCTGGCGTGCGCCAGGATGAGGGCCATCTCTTTATTTATTTACCCCATGCTCGCTACTAATGGAGTGGACAAATATCTACGACTATGAAGTGTGGGTAAGTTGCGATCAAGCAATTCGTTGAGATCGCGAATTTGGCGTGTGAGCCACATGTTAAGGTCGTTCTCCTCAACGCTCTTCCGGGCCAGTTTCGCCTTCGCCGCTCGTTCATCATCTGGCAATGTCAAGGCGAGGTAAAGAGCCTGGGCAGTTTCCGTGACATCCGTCGGAGAGGTCGGAATGGCTGCTTTCTCCAGCTGCTGGAACGCTCCGGCTGTGCGTGAGAGCACCAGGACGCCGTCGCGCTTGTTGACGGCTGGCCCTTCTTTGGCGACAAGATTCATGCCGTCAATAATAGGGTTGACGAGCAGGACATCGTACAACTGCATGGCTGCCAGTGCCCGTGTGCGGTCGTTATCGCAAAAGGCGTGAATAGGCTTCCATTGCTCCGTACCGTACTTCTGGTTAATCTCGTCAATTGTTTTCAAAACATCAGTATTATAGCGTTGATAGATCGGCAGTGCCTGACGCGAGGGTACAAGAAATGCCAGGAAATTGACTTCACCCTGTAGCTCAGGATGCTCATCCAACATTTGTCCATAAGCCTGGAAACCACGTAAGATATTCTTGGTAGGCTCGATACGGTCTACGCGCATGATCGTCTTTTTGCCCAGTAGCGGCACGATTTTCTCGCTAGCGCGTTTACCCGCCACGCTGTTGACCACACGGCGTTCCTCGGTCACAGAGATAGAGATAGGATAGGCACGAACCTGGATGCGCCGTCCTTGATACCAAATGGCCTCTTCCTCGAAATCAACTACAGCCCCTTCGAGTAATGTGCGAACTCCTTCCAGGAAATTATGTGCATCGCGCTCCGTCTGGAAGCCAATGATATCATTGCCCACCAGGCCACTATAGATAGCCTGCGTAATATTGCTCGGTAAGAAATGCCAACAGCGCACATCGGGCCAGGGAATATGGATAAATTGCTGTATAGTGACCGAAGGATGAGCTTTGCGGATCATGCCAGGGGCCAGATAGAGATGGTAATCGTGCAGCATGACCACGGCAGAGCTATCTTCGCGCTCAATTTCCGCGCAAACCGCATCGGCAATCGCCCGGTTCGCGACACAATAGCCGTTCACCCAGGCATCTTGCATACGGCGTGTGATGGCCGTATCTTCGTTGGGATTGTACAGGTAGTGCTGTAAAAACCATAGGACTTGATTGCTGATAGACTCGTAGTGCTTACGATAGGCAGCCTTGGAGACGGCGACATAGCGCAACTGCATTTTTTGTCCGCGCAGTGGAGATTGCATCAGACCGTCATTGTTCTTCTGGGCTTCCTTCAAGGCGATCCGATCACCTTCGGTCATCGCCATTGCGACCCACGTTACTTCCATGCTGTTGCCAGCGTCGATCAGTGCAGTGACCATACCACCAGCACCGCGTCGGTACTTTAACTCCTGATTCTGGCTCAGATAATATTCAACTGGCCCACGGTTGGTTGCAATGATGAGGCGGTTGGCATGTATCTGCTGTGGTTGAGTTCGTAAAGGAGTTGTATGTATTGTCATCTGTGTAGGCATATGGGTTTATCCTTTCTGACAGGCGCACGCTGTTCTGAGGCACCAAAAAACGCAGTACCTCATAGCTTCAGACTACCAATGAAAGTGTGGCACAAGTTGACACAAGAACATATGGGAGTGCGCATATCGACACACAAAAAAACCCCTTAGTATAATAACACATTTCCAATGAAGCTGGGAGAAAACTTCACGGTCATATGTCACAATCAGCTATGGAGTTTCGGGTTGTATAGTTATCCTCTTCTATTTATCCGCTACTACGATGTACCAAATGCACATGTCAACTGAACATTCTGTATATAGCACGTTTTATGAGCAATGTTGGACTCAAATGTCCCGAAGTTATCCTGTTGCCTTTGTTCTGTAGTACAATGGTTTGCATACAAAAAGAAAAAGAGGTTGCGTTATGACACGAATAGATGGGCGTTTGCCCAACCAACTGCGTCCTGTACGGCTCACGGTTGATGTCCTGGACTATGCCGAAGGGTCAGTACTGATAGAGACAGGCAAGACACGCGTGCTATGTGCCGCCACGGTTGAAGAGAAAGTGCCGCCTTTTTTGGAGGGGAAGGGACAAGGTTGGGTGACTGCCGAGTATAATATGTTGCCCCGTGCAACGCATACCCGCACCGGTCGCGAACGCAGCGGGAAGATCAGTGGGCGCACACAGGAAATCCAACGCCTGATAGGCCGCTCCTTGCGAGCAGCCGTGGATATGCAAGCCCTGGGGCCACGTACCATCACGCTTGACTGCGATGTCCTCCAGGCTGATGGCGGAACCCGTACCGCTTCCATCACCGGAGCCTACGTGGCATTGCATCGCGCCTGTTCGCTGTTGGTGCAACGAGGACTACTTACCACGCACCCCATTCGCACGGCAGTTGCCGCCACGAGCGTCGGCGTATTTGAAAGCAACCTCATCCTTGATCTGTGTTACGCCGAAGATTCGCGTGCGGACGTTGATTGTAATGTGGTAATGACCGCGGAACACGAGTTTATTGAGGTACAAGGCACGGGCGAAGGTGGTGTTTTCAGCCGCGCAACCATGAACAGCCTGATCGACCTGGCGGAGCAGGGCATCACCGAACTCCTGGCCCTACAACAACAATACCTGTAGAGGCCCCTTGTTCCTACTGGACAGGCTGGTACCAAAGTACCGGACTACGCCCAACTGGCATGAACGGATCGTTTTGAGTAATGAAGAAGCAACATAGTGTGCCAGGATGACCCATTCTTCCCTAAAAAGAAGGTAAGCTTGCAGATATTCAGGACTCATGCTAGAATTTCCCATCGTGAACCTGAGAAGTTATTGTCCTGTCGGACCAACGGCGGGGTCGAGAGGAGATCCTATTGAAACCTAAGATAGATCGACGATGGTTTTGGCGCGTTTTGGATTTTATCAATCCATTACGCGATCCTAGCTTGACCGTAGCTGTTGTACTTACGTTTATTGAAGAGGCAGGACAACACGACGCCTGGTACTGGATTATCGCCATTGGCTTAGTCAACTGGCTGGCAGTACGTGGAGTCGTTTGGCTGATTGTGAACTTCACCTTTGCCAGCACATTTATCTCCCGGCGCGTCTGGTGGGCTATGAAACATCCCCGTTTAGCCTGGCGCATTCTTGACGCGGTTGGGCATGAAGAGATAGTCATCGGTGGTATGCCCAACTACGCTGAAAATTTGATGCTGCCGGATGGCACGACCGTGCTAAGCCCTATGTTGACCGCCAGTGGCATCCATGTGCTTGGTGAGTTGCCTGCCGGTACCGAAATCCCCTTGTTGGGTATGGCAAATGGGCAACTCTCTCCTGATTTCTCGGCGTTCAACGCTGCGGGTGGTTTTCCTGGCGCGAATTCTGGCATGTTCCCCGGTGCTAATGCCAGTCACTATCCTGGCATGGCCAATGGATTTAACGGCCAGCAAATGACGGGCTATCCCCAGATGGGGCAGATGAGTGGCGGCAATGATTTTGTGAACCAGCAAACTACCGATGGGTTGCCACAGTCTTTCCCACAACGTCCTTCGGAAGAAGAGGAGCGGTTGCGCCAGCAACTCGCAGCCTTTACACGGCTCATGGACGATTGGGTACAATTCACGGAAGAGAAGTGGCGTACTGTCAGCGATAGCCAACTCGGTTGGAAACCTCTCCGTGGCCGATGGTCAGGGTGGGATGACATCTTCCAGGATGCCTACGCCGCTAAAACCTCTGATCCGATGGCACAGGCGGCGCAAGATGCCGGCGAGGCCACTGCCAGACGTTTTGACAATTCAAAAGAAAAGGGATCGGCTGCCTCCGCCGTGGCATGTTTCCTACGCGATATGATGACTTTGCGTCGCGGACTGGAGATGATGCAACCTGCGGGAGAGCGCAATCCTGAGACGCCCAATGGACAGCCAACGGTGCAACCTCCTTCGCAGACGAAGTTTAGCGGCGGCAGCGGGCCATTGCGCAATGGAGCCAACGGCTCCCCGCGTAACTCATTAATTCGTCGCCCCACGCAAATTTTTGTCGACGCCGATTCTGAGTAGATAGGGCAGTTCATATCGCTGCTCTTACGATAATACTTGCCTCTGCCTCCCTCCGCGATGTACAATACTTCCGCAAGCATTAATACTTGGAGGTAGTTGTATGGCAAATAATATCCATGGGATAACGGTTATCGAAGACGTGGTAGCACGAGAGATTCTGGATTCGCGTGGCAACCCAACCATTGAAGTCGAAGTGTTGCTGATGGGAGGAGAGCATGGGACAGCCGCCGTTCCTTCGGGCGCATCAACAGGAGCGCATGAAGCAGTTGAGTTGCGCGATGGTGATAAGAGCCGCTATGGCGGTAAAGGTGTCCTCAACGCTGTGCGAAACGTGAATGAAACGATTAGCGAGGCCATTATTGGTCTTGATGCCGCTGACCAGATCACGCTGGATGAGGTTCTCATTGAGCTAGATGGAACAGCCAATAAAGCCAATCTGGGAGCCAACGCTATTCTCGGCGTCTCCCTGGCGGTGGCAAAAGCGGGAGCCAACGCCTTGCAACAGCCGCTCTATCGGTATCTAGGGGGTGTTTCAGCACGCACCTTGCCTGTGCCGATGATGAATATTTTGAACGGTGGCAAGCATGCCGACAATTCCACCGACATGCAGGAATATATGATTCTGCCAGTCGGTGCCCCGACTTTCCGCGACGCCTTGCGTATGGGGGCCGAAGTCTATCAAGGCCTGAAAAAAGTGCTGCACGGCAAGAAGCTCAATACCAATGTGGGGGACGAAGGTGGCTTTGCGCCATCGCTCAGCTCTAACCGCGAGGCGTTAGAGCTGATTGTGGACGCTATCCAGGCCGCGGGCTACAAGCCAGGCGTTGATATCTTCCTGGGTGTGGACCCAGCCGCCTCCGAATTTTATGACAATGGCGCGTATGTGCTGGCCCGCGAAGGGCGCACCCTCACCTCTGTTGAGATGGTAGACCTCTACGAGCAATGGCTCAACGAATATCCCATCATCACGATTGAAGATGGCCTGAGCGAAGACGATTGGGATGGTTGGAAGCACCTACGCCAACGTCTGGGCAATCGCGTACAGCTTGTCGGCGATGATCTGTTTGTCACGAATACCACCCGCCTCAAGCGTGGCATCCAGGAGCATTCGGCGAACTCGATTCTGATCAAACTCAACCAGATTGGTACGTTAACCGAGACGCTGGCCGCCATTGAAATGGCGAAACGAGCTTCCTTCACCGCCGTGATCTCTCATCGTTCAGGTGAGACCGAGGATACCACCATCGCCGACCTGGTCGTAGCGACGAACGCTGGTCAAATTAAAACTGGTGCTCCAGCGCGTAGTGAGCGCGTGGCGAAATATAATCGCCTGCTCGTTATAGAGGATGAGCTTGGCGAAGAGACGGCTCGCTATGCCGGTTTCAGCGCATTCTACAATGTACCAGCCCTCTATGCTAAGGCGTAATCTGTAGGGCGCGATTGATCGGCCCCTAATGAAAATTAACAATCAAAATCGGCAATGATCTGTCATTCTGAGCGAAGCGAAGAATCTCGGTGTGGCAGTGAGATTCTTCGCTTCGCTCAGAATGACATTGCCGATTTTGATTGTTAATTTTCATCAGGTGTATTTTAAAGGGAGGTTTTTATGATAAAGGATACTTCCGAGGATAACGAGGTCAGCCAGGCACCTGAGCGGCATGTGGCCCATGTTATTCACTACGATTTGAGTTATGTTGTCCAGGGGCAAGAATACGGCACCGATGGAGCCATTGTCTTGCTGCATGATATCGCGGGTGGTGCGTTCACCTGGGCTGATGTGATGCCGCAGCTCGCCGTGACGAACCGCGCCGTCTATGCCATTGATATGCTCGGTTATGGACTGTCCGAGCATCCCTGGCCTGCCGATACCTCCAACTGGGGGCATGCCGACAATCTCTCCATGCTCTTCGAGCAGCTCAATCTCACCAATATTATCCTGGTTGGTCATGGGCTGGGCGGTGCGGTGGCCCAAGTTTTGGCTACACGCTTGAGCCATGAGCGCGTGGCGGCTCTCGTGTTAATTGACACCAATTGTTTCCTGCACAGTTACGCCCCCAATTGGCCGCTCACCGAGATGGCGAAACGCCAGGACTATGATGCTCCTAAAGAGACCAAACTTGAAGACATGATGAGTATTTTGCGTGAGACGTTGTCTAATGCCTCGGTGAATCCACAGCGTTTCAATGCCTTCATGGACGACTATATTCAGCAGTGGGATAGCGAGCAGGGCAAAGAGGTCCTTTTTCAACATATTCGCCTGTTAATTCCCAGCTATACCAATTCGGTCGCCTCCGATTTGAAACATATGGGCAAGCCAGCGCTGATTATCTGGGGCGAGAAAGATCAGCAGATACCGCTAGAGTACGCCCAACGGCTCCATCGTGATATTCCTGAATCGCGGTTGGTCATTATTCCTGACGCTGGTCATCTGATCCTCTTCGATGCGCCTGATGCGGTGGCCAGTGCTTTGAATGATTTTGTGGGGAGCCTGTAATAGGACAGACTACTGCTAAGTGATAGGAGAATCTCTCGATGCCCATTGCTATTATTGTACATGGTGGAGCTGGCAAGATCAGTGCGGATCGCTTTGATACGGCTCAGGCGGGTTGTAAAGAGGCGACGCTGGCAGGTTGGCGTATTTTGCAAGATGGCGGTTCGGCTCTTGAGGCAGTAGAAGCCGCCGTGCGTTCGCTGGAAGATAACCCTAATTTCAACTCAGCGACCGGTGCCTGTCTAACTACAGAGGGCAATATCGAGTTAGATGCTGGCATGATGGAGGGTCACACGCTGCGCGTGGGAGCCGTGGCAGGCGTCGAACTGATTAAACATCCTATCTCGCTGGCACGTAAAGTCATGGAAAGTCCTCATGTCTTGCTGGTTGGGAAAGGGGCGCAAGAATTTGCGTTGGAGCAGGACATTGCCCTCTGTACCTTTAATGACCTGTTAACGGAGCGACAATACACGAATTGGAAAGATAGCCACCGGGAAACGGAGGAACCGCGCTACCACCGCCGCGAAGTGCAGCCGTTATCAGAGCGGGAAGATAAACATGGTACGGTGGGCGCAGTTGCCCTTGACGCCTCTGGCTACCTGGCGGCGGCTACCTCAACTGGCGGTACGCTCAATAAGTTTCCGGGGCGCGTGGGCGATTCTCCGCTGGTGGGTTGTGGTTTCTATGCTGATGACGAGGCCGCTATTTCCTGCACAGGTCATGGAGAAGATTTCATACGTCTGCTGATCGCCAAACGGGCTGCTGACTGTGTGGCGCAAGGGATGACCGCACGCGACGCGGCAATAGCTACCATTGCACTGCTAGGTGCGAAGGCCGAAGGACAAGGCGGACTCATTACCGTTGACCGCAAAGGCAATGTTGGCTTTGCCTGGAACACCGAACACATGGCGTATGCCTACATGAACGAGGAACTCACAGAACCTATCGCGGGCGTCTAGGTGTAAATAGTAGTGGCTGTAAGAGCCACTACTTATGAACAATTCTGGAGCGGTGTACAACTCTTTCTCTCTTTTATGAGTGCAAGAGACGATCTGTATCTTCGCTACCCTGCATCCATAATATTTTTTGAGCCAACGTGAAAGGTGCGTTCATGCTCCACTATATCTTTCTGATGCTGCGACGACAGCGGAGCCGGAGTCTCCTTACCAGCACGGGCTTCCTCCTGGCCGCTTGCGCCCTGATTCTACTGAGTGCCACGACGCAAACCACGGTGTTACAAGCTACCCAGATCATTAGCCATAATTGGCGTTCCACCTACGACTTAGTGGTCCTTCCACCGCGAACACACGTCCCTGCCAGCAAAGCTATTGCCCCCGATCAGTTCGAGGGGTACGATGGTGGCATCAGCATACAGCAGTATGAACAAATTAAAAAACTTGCGGGAGTCGCTGTGGCGGCTCCTATCGCCTTTATCAGCTACGCCCAATTCCCAACAACCGTCATTCAATTGGGGTCTTCGCACCCTGCACCCGGCTTTTACCGACTGAATTGGACTCTCACTGCCTTTAATGGACAACGCTCTATTACAGAGTACCAGGCAAGTGTGAACGTCTATGCTTCAGACGCATGCTCAGGACTGTGCAACCTCAGCAGTGAACAGCAGCAAACACTGAATTCTATAGGCGTCAATGATTATTTCTTTACAAAAAATGGGAATTATCTTACCGGAGTACCTGATCCAGGCACATTTTTATTGGCCGCCATCGATCCTGATGCAGAAAATCAACTTGTACACCTGGATCGAAGTATTGTAGCGGGAGCCCAACTTCCTCAGCAGCCCACACTTTCATTAGATGCGAGCCAGCCTAGTATCCAGGGTATGAATGCTAACGAACAGGTTCCAAATTATGACGTACCGTTGCTGATCAATACGCAGCCTCCAGGTCAGATTGCGCTCCATGCCTCCTTTGTACATCTTTCAACGAATGTAACGGACCCACAACAGATAGCGATACATGGTGGTAGTTCTTATCTTGCTCACCTTCCTCAGCAAACAGTCTTTTCTGGAAACGTTCCTATTCCGCAAAACGACCTCCATATTTTTACGAAAGGCACAACGCTTGCGCAACAGGGAAGCTCCCTGCAAGTTCAGAGCTATGGCAATCCATCCTTTGCGTTGAACTTTACTGCCAGTCCTTCCAGCCTGCCCTATCAACCAGCAACTCCGCCCAAAGGCGGAACGTCTCCTGCATATACCCTTGTACCAAACAATACAGGCAATGATGAGAACCTCCATGGGAACGAAGTAGCTTTTCGCGATCTCAAGCCGCTTCCTGGCGATATGCAGCAACAGAATGGAACGATTGGGTATACCTATCAGGCTGTGTATGACACTATCTACAATGGAGCGACCTACACGGTGCAACCTGTTGGTCAATTTGATGGCAAAAGGCTTTCAGCCGAGTTCACCAACGCCCTGAATTGGTTGCCTGAGAATACTTATACGCCTTCTCCAACGGTATTGCGCTATGATGCACAAGGGAACCCTATCAAACCAACCACCCTGTTGCCTACGACCAATCCGGCAGGCTTCACACTCCAATCGCCATTAGCACTCACCACATTAGCGGCGGCTCAACAGATTCGTGGCGACCATTGCATTAGCATTATCCGTGTGCGAGTTGCGGGCAACGTCACTCCTGACGATGCGGGATGGAAGCATGTAGCACAGGTAGCGCAAGAGATTCAGCAACGCACCGGGTTACAAGCTATCGTCACACTTGGTTCCTCCCCCCAACCCACACTTGTGTATATTCCAGGCACCAAACAAGGAGTTAATGGAGCCGCGCAAGATATCGCCCCCCTTGGTTGGGTGGAAGAGCGTTGGATCTCAGTTGGCGCGGGCATCCTCTACCTTAACCAATTGGGTGAAACCCAAACCCTGCTTTTAGGAGCCGTCCTACTCGTTTGTCTGGGCTACTTAGCCGTCACTCTTAGCTCTCTGGTTGCCTTCCAACGTCGTGAACTGGCCCTGCTCAGTGCCCTGGGCTGGCGACCCTGGCACCCGGTGGGGGCTTTCCTGGGCCAAACACTCTTGCTTGCTATGGGAGGCGGTCTCGGTGGTATCGGGCTGGCTCTGCTGCTGGTCTTCCTCATTGGCTCCAGTCCGCCCTGGCTCATCGTGGCTTGGACGCTACCGATCGTACTGGCACTCGCTCTGCTCAGTGCGCTCTATCCCCTCTGGCATCTCTGGCATCTCCGCCCGGCAGAGGCATTGCGCGAAGGCACGACCGTCTCCGCTGCCGCTACCTCGCGGCTCAACCGCTGGAGTGCCGCTCTCTGGTCGCGGCTGCCCGCTGTAGGCAGCATGGCCTTACGCAACCTGACGCGTTCGCGCTTACGAGCGGTCATCGCCATTGGTAGCCTTTTCCTGTCGGCGGTGCTCTTAACGGTCATGGTCGATGGCATCCTGGCCTTTCGTCAAACGCTGCAAGGCACCTTGTTGGGGGATTATGTCCTTCTGCAAACAGCCGTTCCCCAACTGGCCGGAGCCAGCTTCGCCGTGCTCTTAACCTTTCTGAGTGTAGCAGACCTTCTGCTGATCCAGGTGCGCGAACGCCAGAAAGAGATTGGTCTGCTGCAAGCGGTGGGCTGGCGGTCGAACATCGTACAGCGTTTGTTTGTGCAAGAAGGCTTGACGCTGGCAGTGTTGGGTGCGGTGCCGGGGGTACTGATGGCTTTGTGGATTCTCGCGGCGGAGCATGCCGCCCAGGGAAGCATTCCGGCTCCCCTTGTTGGTGTCGGAGCGGTCGTGTTGATGCTCGCGGTGGCTGGACTGGCGACCCTTCCCGCTATCCGCGCCATTAACCATTTGCCAATGATGGATGTGCTACGAGCCGAATAACAGGCCAGACATGTTGTGAAGCGAAGTATAAGCCTATATCTCACGGGTGTATCAATAGTATTCCCGCGTAGTAGCCAATGACAAAGAACAGGGCAAAGGCAATCAGGCCAAGTACCAGCCACATGAGCAGCGGAGAGCGGCGCACTGCCGCGGGTGTTTCTTCGCTTGGGAGGAAGGTGTCTGGCTGGCGTATAGGGGCTACCAACAGCGACGCGTCGGCGGTGGTAGGGGCCGCATAAGCTGCTGGATCAAGCGCAGGGGTAGCCAGTTTGACACTGTTCTCTTTCTGATAGCTGGCGAGTCCACGACCAGGTTGTCCCGCTGGCAGCGGATTCATCATCTTTCCGCCAGGTGACGGTGCTGAGTATTGGCGCGGGCTTGCTACCTCTGCTGGTTGATAGAGAGGGATATTGGCGGCAGCCATGGAGGACGAGGGGTCCAAAGTCTCTGTCAAGGCATTCAGTTCATCATGGAGTACTTCCACGGTGGTAATGTGTTGTGGATGATCGCGAATGACTGTGCGAGCAACCAGTTCACACAATTCCGGGGGGATATTGCGCATAAAGCGTAAACGGCCATCAATGGGTGGTTCGACTGTCGTGGCATTGGGTGGACGACCGGCAAGGAGTTGGTAGAGGAGGAGCCCAACAGCGCGGGTATCATCGGCCTGGCGTCCAGGACTCATCGCACCCCATGGCAAGCTTGTATCAGAGACATCTCTGCCTTCGCCACCGACTTTGCTCCAAGCGGCAAAATACTGCATATCAGTGGGCAAGGCAAAATTGTTGACACGTATAAGCCCACGACGATCACGCAAGATCGCTCTTGGTGTCAAGTCGCCATGACAGATGCGGCGGGTAGGGCTACTGGCATAGAGCAAGGCGGAACATATCTGGCGACCATACTCGGCCACATCAAACGGTTGCAGTTGCGCTTGTAATAGCGTGGCAAAGTCATCACCTTCCACATACTCCTCAACCAGGTACAGTCGATCCGGTTCGATCACAAGATCGTACAGCATGGTAATATGGGGATAGGAAAGTTGTGATGTTTTCCGCACGGCTGCTCTGTACATGGGTATATAAGCGGCGGACACAGCTTTCACGGCCACGACGCGTTGAAATGACTGATCGACGCCCTGAAAGACGGTCGAGTACGGCCCCTGCTGTATCAGTCGTTGTAGCAGGTAGTGTCCGCCAATAACCTGGCCTATTTCCACAATGTGCCTCGCAACTTGAGAAGTTCCTAAACATCCTGTAGGGCCAGCGTGACCGCCCCTACAATATTTGCCTCTGAACCATGCTGCCCCTGGATAATACGTATTGGTTGACCAATAGCTGGCAAGCACAATTCATTCACCTGTGCCTGGAGCGGTTGTAGCAGTAACGTTCCCGCTTGCGCTACCTGCCCGCCGAGAATAATGCAACTGGGATTAATGAAAGAGACGATATTTGCCAGGGCTATACCCAGATATTTCGTAACATCAGCAACAATGTGCTGTGCGATAGGGTCGCCTTCCGCGGCAAGCTGAAACACTTGCTCGGCAGTAATCCGTTCGGCCCGTGAGCCCGTGACCCGGCGAATTGCCGCCTCTGTCTCCGGGTATTCTATCGAGAGACCGATCATGCTACGGGAGATGGCCTGTGCCGAGGCGATAGCCTCCAGGTGTCCAAAGCCACCACAAGAACACTTTGGTCCGTTTTCTTTGACCAACACATGTCCTATTTCACCCGCCATGCAGGTCGCGCCATGGTAAATCTTGCCATTAACGACCAGTCCTCCACCAATACCCCTACCCAATCCCACGTACAGCACGACTCGCTCATTTTTGCGTGACCCGCCATCGGTGGTGATACAGGCCGCACCTGACTGTACCTCCGCCAGTGCTGCCGCGTTCGCGTTATTATCAATTATGCAAGGTACAGCAAGTTTTTCTTCCAGGTAATCCTGCAAGGGAAAGTCATCCCAGCCATGAGCATGATGCAGCGTTTTTACGATGCCCTGGGCAGCATCAACCAGCCCGCCGACAGCAACGCCGACGCGCAACACGCGCCCATCTTGCAAGCGATCCGCCGTCATAACCTCGGACAGCATTTCATCGAGTAGTTCCAAGACCGTTGTCGCGTTCGGAACATACTCTAAAGGGCGTCGTACCCGGTGCAGTATGGTACCATTCAAGTCTGCCAGTGCCACCGATTGACGTGAACCGCTGCCGCTAATCTCCACACCAACGACGTATCCCTGTGTCGCAAGCAAATTTCCTGTGATCCTCTTACTTCCCGGCTGCGCCGAGAATGCCGAAGGGCCAGTATTCCAATCTGAAGTATGCTGTGTAGACATGGCTTTTCTTTCCCCCGATCGAGTTACAATCGCTCTAGCACGATCCATCCTAACGAACTGAGGTAGCGGCATTAGTATACCATATTTTGCGCTAGATTCAAATTTGCGCCAGATATTTGGAGAGAAGGCTTCCCGTGAGCGGACTGGAGAGGGGTCCTGGCTGTCATTCTGAGCGCCGCGAAGAATGACAGCCCTTCTCTCCAAATATCTGATTTTACGGTTTTCCCCTTGACACAACCATATTCGCCCGCTATAATCAAAATAGGTAATACGCCGACGTAGCAGTCGGTCCATAAGACGGAATAATCAAATGCTCAGTTCACAAAGAACGATTACCCAACAATACAGTTTTTGGTATTGGTTTAGCCCTCCAGCATGATGGTGGGCCTTTTAGGCTGAGCAAAAAATGATCACCAATCATGCTGGATAAAGCAGAGGTTTATACCTCTGCTTTTTTGTTTGTTCTTTGTTTGTTCTTTGTTTGTTCCAAAGTAGAGAGGACTTTTTTGATGATTATCAGCATTCGTACCCAGGCCAGCAGCGAGGAACGCGGCCAACTTATGACATTGCTTTGTCGCATCACTGGCAGCCAACGCCCGATCACGCCGACCCATATTGATGGTCACGAGGTGATTGCACTGGATGGCAACCAATGTGATGAGCAAGCCCGCTTATTGCTTACACAACAACGAGCGGTCGAGCGGCTCACGCCAATAAAGACGCCCTATAAGTTAGTCAGCCGCGCCTTTCTGTCCGCTGACAGCCGTATGGTGGTGGGGGACGCGCTTGGTGGCACCGCCGTGACGATTAGTCATGCGGCCCCGCTCATTATGGCTGGCCCTTGTGCCGTCGAAAATAGGGAGCAATTACTGGAGACTGCGCAAGCCGTGAAAGCGGCAGGTGCTCAAGTATTGCGTGGCGGGGCCTACAAGCCGCGTACGTCGCCCTACCAGTTTCAGGGATTAGGGATTGAAGGGCTGCGCTTGCTGGCTGAGGCACGCGAGTTGACCGGACTACCAGTCATTACCGAGGTGATGGAACCGGAGTTGGTGGGAACAGTGGCGCAATACGCGGATATCTTGCAAATTGGCAGTCGCAACATGCAGAATTTCCCGCTACTGCTGGCTGCTGGTCGAGACGCTGCTCGTCGCCCCGTGATGCTCAAACGCGGACTGGCCGCCACGATTGACGAATGGTTGCTGGCCGCGGAATACATCGTCGCGGCAGGCAATCCGCACGTCATTTTGTGCGAGCGCGGAATTCGTAGTTTTGACCCGCAAACGCGCAATGTCCTCGATCTGGCCTGCGTTCCCCTGCTGCACGAACTGACCTATCTACCAGTAATTGTTGACCCAAGCCATGCCACAGGGCGACGTGAACTCGTTCCCACGATGTCGCGTGCCGCCATTGCCGCCGGGGCAGAAGGGCTTATCCTTGAAGTCCATCCCGACCCCAATAGTGCATTGTGTGATGGTCGCCAGTCGATTACAGCCGAACAATTAGCAAAGGTCGTCTATGACACTCGTCTGCTGGCTCAAATGATGGCAGGAGACAAGAAGCTCTCATATGTGGCATAAGCACGCAAGCGCACATATCGACTCAAGTACTATTGTATGGTATACTCTTCATATGTAAGCACCCAGAACCATGGGCAATGTATTCATTGACCGCACTGGTTATGTGGACTGGCAAATTCGGCCTCGGGGCTGGATGAGGACAATAGAGGTGATACGTATGCCGACAAGAGTGATTATCGCTGATGACGAAACGATTCAGCGCATGGACCTGAAAGATGTGCTGACCAAGCAGGGCTATCTGGTTGTAGGCGAGGCCGGTGATGGACTGAGTGCAGTCAACCTGGCGCGCGAAACACGGCCAGACCTGGTCATCATGGATATAAGAATGCCCGATATGGACGGCATCGCCGCCGCCGAGACGCTAACCCAGGAGAAGATAGCACCAGTGTTGTTGCTCACGGCCTTCGGTGATGGAGAGTTGGTTGAACGCGCTAAAGAGGCAGGAGTGGTCAACTATATTGTGAAACCACTGCGGGAAAGCGAAGTGACACCAGCCATAGAAGTGGCACTTGCTCGTTACAATGAGTTCCGCGCCCTCGAAGAAAAAACACGTACCCTCTCAGAGCAACTGGAAACGCGCAAAGTCGTCGAACGGGCCAAAGGACTCCTGATGGAGAAGCAGGGACTGACCGAACAGGAGGCGTTCCGCAAAATTCAGAAGGCGAGCATGAACAACCGGAAATCCATGCGCGAGGTCGCGGAAGCGATCTTACTCACGAACGAAATGTAAATTGTGGCAACGCCGCCACACCATTGCTTTGCCTGGTAAAGATATAAAAAATGATGGTTTCAGCAACAAGTATAGAGAACGTTGTTGTCATTGTTGGTATTCGTTTTCGTCCGGCTGGACGTATCTATTACTTTGATCCGCGGGGCCAATCTTTTATCAATGGCCAGTATGTCATCGTTGAAACAGTACGGGGTGTGGAAGCGGGACGCGTGGTCATTGCTTCTAAGAAGTTGGCCGAAAGTGACCTGATGGATCCCCTCAAGCCAGTATTGCGCCTGGCGAGCGAAGACGAATTACGGATGATGCTTTCGTTCAAAGCGAAGGAAAAGGAAGCCCTGGTCAAGTGTGCGGAGCGCGTGAAACAACATGCTTTGCCCATGAAATTGGTAGAGGCGGAGTATACGTTCGATGGGAGCCGACTGACCTTTTATTTTACGGCTGATGAACGGGTAGACTTTCGCGCACTGGTGCGCGATCTGGCTACCGCTTTTCGTACGCGCATCGAACTGCGCCAGATCGGGGCGCGTGACCAGGCCAAGTTGCAAGGTGGTCTGGGACCATGCGGCAAAACGCTGTGCTGTAGTTCATGGATCGCGGACTTTGGGGTGATCTCTATCAAGATGGCAAAGGAGCAGGGATTGCCGCTTAATCCAGCGAAGATTTCCGGTGTATGTGGTCGTTTGCTCTGTTGTCTCTCTTATGAAAACGATAACTATATTCAGGCCAAACAATCCATGCCGCAAATCGGTGCATTTCTCAATACGCCCAGCGGCTCTGGCAAAGTGGTTGCTGTCAATGTACCGCAGAACTCGGTAGAGGTGATGTTAGAGAGCGGAGCTACCATTCAGGTACCCGCGCATCGGCTGGACGAGCCGGAAAAAATGGGCAAGGGCGGCTGTGGCAGTTGCGGCAAAACTGGCGGTGGGTGCGGTAGCAGCGGGAGTAGTAGTGGTGGTGGATGCGGCAGTTGTGGCAAAACTGGCGGTGGGTGCGGTAGTTGTGGCGCAGGCGGCGGTGGAAAGTGTGGTAGTAAGGGTGGTGGCTGTGGATCATGTGGCATTAAGCGTACGCAAGTTTGATTATTTTTAGGCAGAAAATACGCACACACTTGTTGATGAGATGGAGGAAGGTAAATGTCACCAGATCAGAACAACACCAATGCAGTATGGCGTGACTCCAACGCGCTCGGTTGGGATGATGCAGGGGAGGATGAATCTCTGCAACCCTATGACCAGGACGAAGCAGAGGCCATGTACGACACTCCTGCCGCCATCCCAGACGACGAATTAGATAGGATGGTTCGACCTTCTTCCTCGCGTTTTGAATTTCTACAGCAACTTGGGCAGCAACTTTCTCCCATCCTGGCTCCGCTGCTTTTCGGCGGTATCACCTTCTTAATTGTTTTGCCTCTGATACCCAGGGCTTCCTTTTCCCCTGGACACCTGGCAGCGATTGGGCTGGGCTTCTTCGCGATCGCCGTGTTGCAATGCATGATGCTGTATTATGCTGGTTCCAACAACGTATACTGGACGCTTAGCATTATTGGCGGCTTCTTCCTCTTTCTCCTCGCAGGTTGTTTCGCAGCCTTTGGACCTCTTCTTACCCTCGTGCTTTTCGTCGTCTTCATCATTCTCAGTGCTATCATTGCCCGCTTATATATGCGTCCGGTAGCGGAGGGTTCTGTAGATATTGTCTACTCATTTGGAAAATATCGCCGCACCCTCTTTCCCGGCCTCAATTTCCTCTTCCCTTGGGAATGGGTTGATGTCCACCTGCACACACGGGAACGACAATGGATATGCCCGGAGCAGCAGGTTGCCATTTCGCGTGATGAAGATGTCCACCTTAAAGCTATGATCTCCTATCAGTTGATACCGGAAGACGCCTATGGTGCTACTACGCAAGTGGATGAGTGGGAGGAGTCGCTCCATAGTCTCTTCGAGGTTATGCTTCAGACTATCTCAAATCAATTAACACCCGACGATTTCATCACCTGGCAGCAGAGCCTACGTTCAAAGCCAGACATCACAACGCAGAATCATGCCGGCATGACGGAAGAATCGCGCTGGGAACGTATCAACACGATCCTGTTTCAACGCATGAGGGATAAGGTGGCTCCGTGGGGTGTACTCGTCAACTGGGTTCACATCCGTGATATTACAGTGACGCCACGCGGCTCAGGGCAAGATATCACCGATCAACTATCAGATTTACATCCACCTACAAACCCGGTGGCGGCACCACCTCTCCAGACGCAGCAGTCGCCGATTAAAATAGCGTCAGATAGAAATCCAGCGGGAGCGACATCAACAACCATCAAAATGCCTAATCCGGTTATGCCACCGCCCACGATGGGCCAAGTGCCCAATCCCGTTATGCAGCAGCCCACGGCAGGCAAATTGCCGAAAGAGAGTGTTCTTATCAACGCCTATGAACAGATAAAGGCAGGGAAGATCACCTCCCCGGACATTATTCGCCATACAGCAGCGGATTTCCAGCGTTTTGCCAGCGATCCTGAAGCCAGCCGCACGGCCAGCTTCGATGCAGCACGAGCCGCCGAAGTCCTGTTTGCACGAGCAGCTATGTATGAAGAGCAGGCCACTGTCGAGCAACAATTCAGTGGCGGCTTCCCATATGACGAGGTAGATCAGTATGATGACAGCACGCCAGCCACGCCCAATTGGACATTCCGCCCGCCTACCGACGATAACCTGATGGCTGGCGGATGAACACCTTCTCTATGAAGCTGTGCTGCGTGGCTTTCCTTACAAATTTTGTACCTTGCCTGACTATTGGCTGTCTGACTCTCTAGGCGGCAATGCCATCAAGGAGCAAACGGACCGCCTCCTCGTCAGGAACAGACGTCACTTGTTTGAGCAACAGGTTCAACGTGTCCGGGTGACGTACTCGTGAAACCTTCTGTTGCGCCAACTCCGTGAGCGGCGGAAAGCGCAAGGTCACGACCGTGATGACAGCTTTTTGTAACCCCTCTGCAAGACCTTTGGCTTCGCTCTCTTTGCGGATCTTTTTCATTTTGGGATCACGCTCCATTAAATCGTCCCACATATTCAATCGCTCCTCAATCTCACGCTTTGCGCTGCGTGGTAGCGTTTTGACCCGACGCAGGACAATCCCCATCCAGCGCAGTTCCTCTGCTAACTTGGCAGGTTTGCCTTGATAGTATTGTACCATTTC
>JBPCJY010000166.1:0-2258 GCA_051004815.1 Ktedonobacteraceae bacterium | reverse complement strand
GATGGATAAACTCATGCAGAACCACGAAGCCTATAAGGCCCTACCAGCCAAAGTTGCGCAACACGTGTTACGCTTGTTGGAAAAGAACTGGATATCGTTCTTCGAGGCGCTTGCTACCTACAAGGACGATCCCTCAAAGTTCCGAGCAGGGCCCAAACTTCCAACGTACAAGCACAAAACGGCTGGCCGTAACCTGCTGGTTTACACCATGCAGGCGGTAAGTCGCGGCAAGCGTACCTTACAACGGCGCATTATCCAACCATCAGGCCTGGATATCCGTGTGAAAACGCAACAAAACCCAGACCATATTGCCCAGGTACGTATTGTCCCTAAGCTGGGCTTTTATGTCGTCGAAGTGATCTATGAGCAGGATGTGAGCCAAACCGCCGTTGATAAGAGCCTGCTAGCTGGCATCGACCTTGGTCTCAATAATCTTGTCGCGCTAACTTCAAACAAAACTGGCTTCGTGCCGGTCGTTGTTAACGGGCGCGGCATCAAATCCTGCAACCAGTACTACAACAAGCGGCGCGCCCAACTGCAAAAGTCGCTTGGTCGCACTGGTAGCACTCCCCGCATGGAAAAACTGACCAACAAACGGAACCGGCGCATTGACCATGATCTGCATACGATTTCCCGTTTCGTTGTGGAGTTGCTGGTAGCCGAGGGAATTGGCACCCTGGTCATTGGCAAAAATGATGGGTGGAAACAGGAAATCAACCTGGGTTCGCGTACCAACCAGAACTTTGTGCAGGTGCCCCACGCACGCTTTCTCTCAATGCTGACCTACAAGGCCGAGATGATGAGTATTCGCGTCATCGTGACCGAAGAGTCCTACACCAGCAAGGCTAGCTTTCTTGATCGTGATCCCCTGCCAACGTACAAAAAAGGTGACGCCACCCAGTACGTTTTTAGCGGCAAGCGAATCAAACGGGGTCTGTATCGTGCGTCTGATGGGCGACTGATCAATGCCGATTGTAACGGTTCAGGCAATATTGTACGCAAAGTAGCTCCCAACGCCTACGTGCCCGAGGGAGTAGAGGATGGGAAAAACAGCTTTCCGCTGTCGGTAGTCCATCCCGTGAGGATTGTCGTTCCCCTCACAAAGCCGAAAACGAAGGCGATCACTGGCCGTGTCAAGATTCGCTAGAGTTTAGGAACTATGAAGGTAAGATATCTTTTCGTTTTTCATGGTGTAAGAGGGAAATGTCGCGGTTTCAACCAAAGTATTGCACCGGTCACCACATGTTTTGCGTAAGGGAAATATGTGGTGACCGGTTGGGGTCAGGCATCTCCCTCAAGTTTCGCGCACAGGCGCAGTGCGACCGCCTCACGAACTGTTCTTGGAAATCCTGAGAATCCGGGGATATCGTTACTTTCCAGGAGCACATAGGAGCTGTCGTGCTTTTCCAGGAAGTCCAGCGCCAAAACATCTGCCTGCAGGTGCTCCATGGCACAGCGTGTGTAGTCTGCTAATTTTGGGGGAACAGGGATGATTTTGTATTCCTGTGTCTGAGCATTGGCTTTCCAGGAGATGCCGCGGCGCACCATTGCCCAGATTTGCTCACCCACAGCCAGGCAACGAATATCGCATGTGTATTCGATATATGATTCAAGCGTCACGTAATCCTCCGTGATAAAGGTCATGTCCCTCGCATCAGCCCACTGCTCTTCATTCTCCACGCGCATTTTGCCAAAGCCACCATGAAAATTGCCCACTTTGAGTACCACCGGGAAATGAGGGTGCAAGAGATCTAGCACTCGTTCGCCCAGTGCGACAGAGAAGGATTGTGTAGGCAATCCTGCCTCTCTCAAATCGTTGAGCATCGAGAGGCGGTCATATCCCCTCAGAAGAACCTTTGCCGGATTCAGACAGGGCACACCAGCCATCCTAATCAACTCCAAGGCGTGGCGCTGCCCTGGATGTGGCTTGATGGCTCCGAGACGCCAAAGCACTGCATCAACACGTTGGCCTCCACTTGCGTCGAAGACCCATAATGTTCCCTGATGATAGAGCCACGAGCTCTGTTGTATCCGGCGATGGTGGACTGCATAGGTGGGAAAATAGTCTGACCAGTCCATTTCACCGTTCATTACAATAATATTTTTCATATGTGTTCTACCCCCTAACACATCTATCTGTTTCATCTCTGGTCCTTTCTGGATACCCCTAGCCTTCTAGGCATGGGGAGGAAAGAAAGGCAGTCCGCAGACTGCGACTCGCGTTCGTGACCCCTTGCGGGGGACCGTTTTGAATGGGA
>JBPCJY010000165.1:0-8001 GCA_051004815.1 Ktedonobacteraceae bacterium | reverse complement strand
ATTGCCCCTGTTGCCTCCTGGTGATTGATCGTGATCTGAATGCTGCCATAAACATCACAGCGGTGGGATTACACCGCGTGGGTTTGCCCCAAGAAGCCCCTGCATTTATGCATGGGGAGTAATCACGAATCTCGTTCCTGGTATTCGTACTTTTTGATTAAATACGTCCGGTTCTGGTTGAGGTTTTATTGGTATCAAAGATGTACTCCATGTTTCTCGGCGAAAAATACCCAGCGAGGCCAAAAAGGGTCTATGGAAGGTAAGTTTTCAGCCAAACGTTGAGATACATGCCTCACTTCTTGTGGATCGGGGTGTTCTTCCAATTGGAGGTTTTTAGCATCAATCAATGCTAATTCTGCTTCTATGGAATATGCTCTTTTTAAATCAAAGACTTCAGATGTTAACCATGAATTAATAGAACCATGCTTAATATATGGAATGTCTTTAACCTCCAAATTTGTTCCAACAAGGTCAAGGGTGAAAAGGCTATCGGTTTTCTCATCAAATATAGGTTCAACTGATGCCATTACCAATGGCGAATGAGTTGCTATAATGAGCTGGACATCTATCGTTTTTTCAAGTTCTTTAATTACATTCAATAAGGCAGGCACAATCGTGCGTTGCCATTTTGGATGCAGGTGTGCTTCCATCTCATCGATAATTAACACAAGCTTAGATTGAGGAGGTTTCCCAATATGCTGAGAGGCTTCTTTATGTGTTTCCCATGTCCAGACCAAAAGGTAGGCGAGGCTTAGAATGCGCTTCATACCGGCTGACAGTAGGGTTATGGGTACATCATCGTAGGGTAGCTTGAGTCTAGGCATTTGTAAATCATTACGAGGTAGCTTAATGGGAGTACTTGGAATGAGAGTTATTTCATGAGAAGGTGACAGTTTTTGCAGCACCTTAGAAAATGTCTCGAAGGTAGTTTTAGGAGGAATAAATTGCCAATCTATCCAGTCCCTGATTAATCCATTGCAAATGAACAAACTTCTTGACTCATTAGGTAACCCATTCCAAATCTGAGCCTGATTAAGTCTTATAGCATTAGACGTTTCTAACCCTCTTACTCGGTCGCTCTCTATTGACCAATAATGTTTAGCAGGGTCCCAAATCATAGATGAGCCGTCGACGCGAGCATATATTACTACACCTGGCAATACAAGGCGTTTTTGCTCTGGCAGTGGCCATTGTTGAGCTACTCTATCAAAGTAGACGGGAATAGGTTTGTCAGGATTACCAGAGATTTTAAATGAGATGGCTGAGCTTATGCTATCAGAACGAGGATACGCTGGTTGTTCAGGATCAGCCCAACTTCCACTCAATGCCCACCAAGCACATTCGAGCAGGAAAGTTTTCCCCAGGCCATTGTCTCCTATAATTAGATTAAGTCTCGGCGCAAATTCCAACTTCATAATTTTTGCTGGGCCTACACCGATAAGTTCAAGGCTTTCTAATCCTCCTCCTTCCTCAGGAGTTTCATCAGGTGGACTTCCTGTCAATCGTCTTAAAACTTTCCAGGTTATTGGTTCTTTTTGGAAGAGTTTTATAAAGGGGAGAGTTCCAGGCAACGTTGTATCGAATAAGCTATGCCTTTCTTCTTCGGTGATATTAAATGCTGACAAAAAATAATTGATAATATCAGCAGGTTGTGTGTTTTCGGGCCAATCTCGGTCTCTCAGCATCCAGATTGCAAGATCGAAGGTTGGTACTTTCACAGCATTTGCTAGTGAAACAAGCTTCGATAAGTAGTCTGGTTTCCAAGCCCATTCGGGTCTATTTCTTGAGTGTATAAAAGCTCCAGCAAAAGTAGTGGTTCGAGTTTTCTGAAGAGTACTTGACGGATACTTTCTTTTGGATACCCATCTCTTTTTTTTTGGGTCCTGTTTTTCGGAGAGGCATATAGTAATAATCACTTGCCGGAAGTGGATTATAATAAGCTTCAAGGATCGATGTTTCCTCTTCAGCAATATTTACTGGTTGAGGATCACCAATGCGTAAACCAGATTCTTTGAAAGCAAGAAACGAGACTCCAAAAAAAGGATTGATAGGATCAAGCTTTCTTAATGAGATTCCTAGTTGCTCAATACTTATGTACATGAGAATTAGTCCTCTACTGCTCTGTGAGTTTTCTTACCATATAATCGCAAAAATCAGGATTCAGGTCGATTCCAGTTGCATTTCTTTTGGTTTGTAATGCTACACGCACTGTTGTTCCGCTTCCAGCGAAAGGATCGAGTATATTCCCATTTTGTGGGCATCCAACGTTTATACATTTTTGAACTAGTTCATCAGGAAATGGGGCTGTACTAATGCCTGGAGTTGGTTTTGGCCTGGCAGATATAGTCCATACATCAGCCTTTTGACCGTTTAATGCTTGCTGATTGAAATAATATTTTTTGCTTTTTACAAACATAAATATATATTCATATGTACGTCCAGGACGATCTTTAACTGACTCAGGTAGTGTATGTAATCTATCCCAAATGATGGAACTGCGCAATGTCCAACCTCGATCAATCATCTCTATGGCTATGCGGTAGGGTATGCCGATTAAAGACTTTTGGGGTAAACCAAGCCCACTTGCATCTACTGCTCTTAAACCAAACCGGCGTTTGCGGCTCTTTTTGTCGACACCTTGAGATTCGCCTTTACCAGAGTAGTAGGTATCACCTATATTCAAGAAGAGAGTACCATCAGGGGCTAAGACACGTTTAACCTGATCCATGACATCCGCAATTGCCTGAATATAGTCGCTGATTTTCCATTCCTTCCCGATTTGACCATCTATGCCATAATCTCTGAGCCAATAATATGGCGGTGATGTTATTGCACATTTAAACGTGTTGTCAGGAAAGGCAGTCAAAACTTGTTTAGCATCACCTAGATAAACATCCCATTGATTGATATTTCCAGTTTGGCCTGTCCAATGAACGATGTGTTTGTCTGCTCCTAATTGATCCTGATCGTTTTGAGAAATCTCATTCTGGTAAGTAGATGAGTGATATAGTGCAGGATTGTCTAGATGGTTGGTTTTGGGAATATCGGAGATACATGATGAACCTTCCGGGTTAAAAATATACTCATCTTCCAGTGCTTTATTATCAAACTGAAATTGCACTGTTTAAAATAACCCTTCCTGTTTTGATACACAGTACTGAACTTGTGTTCACTTGAATGCAATGATTATATGCTACTGGCTTGCTCAGGTCAATGTGTACCTTATCTATGTTTGGCAGAGTGTTGAGGCTGAACTTAGCTGTGATGGAGTTGTGGGAAAGCTGAACTCATCAAAAGCTGTTCGCTGTTGTTCGCTCTTGTTCATTTTCCCGTCTGAGGTGGCCCCGGTTCTGGGCCGATGCGGCTCCATAGGCCGAGGCGTAGCAGTTCGTTTCGTGCCTCAAACCCAAACAGCGTGGGGTCCATCGACCGTCCATGACGAAGCACCAGGCCGCGCAGCATTTCAATCTGCTCTGATTTGCTGGCCGTGTCCCGTTCAAAAGGAATATGCTGGGCAAGCTGCTCAATCGCCTGACGGTTATACCATTGTTCTTGTGATTCTGACATGTTACAACTACGCGTGAAACGAAGCGGATTCGGTAAAACTTGGTTGGATGGCAATTCACGCATCTCCACACAATGGTAGCACGCGTAAGTCAACGATTCAAGTTCACTGCTTTCTTTCCCCAGGTATGCGTTAGATATACATTGACATACGTTTATACAAAAAGAGAATAGCCATTTTACCCTACGCCATGGCACGGAACTTGACCATGGGAGACGAACGGTGTTACTGTGACTATATAGCACGGATAGAAAATCATCAACTAACGATCTGGAACACACAAAAGGTGGATGCAAGAGCATGCTTTGTACATTTTGTAATAGTGCTCGCTTAGATAATGGAGCACCTTGTCCGCAATGCGGCGCACCCGCGCCACTAGCAAGCAGGATGAATGGAAGCGCAGGAGCTGGCACAGAGGGAGGGACAGGATTCCCGCCAGCCGCGCTGTGGGAAGGTTCCACCGCCTCTCTTGCCAGTATACAAGTAGGCCAGCAATTCCCACCCGTTTCACCGCAAACACCACAGCTTCCATTTGGGCAGCAACAACAACAGCCAGGTTCTATGCTGCCCGTTCCCTATCAGCAACAGCAGCCATTCAATACGCAACAAACAGGTCCATTGATGATGGGAACCGGTCTGATACCTGTCCCTATGCAACATCTAGGGGCCATGATTCCGGCACTGCCAGAAGATGAAAGTATCGTTCACGTTCCCCCGATGTATACCAAGCCGCGTGCTATTATTCCACGCTATCGTGCCATTAGTGGCCTACTCAGCGTGTTGATTGTCGGACTCATCTTCTGTAGTGGCGCGGGATATTATGCTAAGGCGAGCGGGAAACTGTCAGTCTTAAGCCAGTTCTACGGCGTGGTTGCTCCCGCGAATCTGAAAACTGCTCCACCAAAACAGTTGCCAAATCCGCCTGCCACTGTTTTTGGGCCAGCCTATAGCATTATCAACTCAGCAACCACTAACTCGCGCATTGACCCCGTTTCTCATGCCTCGGCCCAGTCTGCCAACGTGTTCCAGGTGAATCAAGCGATTTATCTGACCTACAGCGTGCAGCGTCCTAAGTCACCCGGCGTTGTGTCCATCAAATGGTATACCAACGGCACATTCTACCAATCTCCCCCACCAATTCAGCTCAATAAAGATGCCATTAATGGCTACGAGGTGCAGAAATATGTCCAGCCCGAAGAGGGAGCGGTAGAATTATATTGGAACAATCAGTTAGCCATTCGCCTCTATTTTGTTGTGCGATAACAAATAACAGGCACTGTACAGCAAAAGACGCCATGCACAATAAATGCATGGCGTCTTTTGCTGTGCGGTTTTTCTTACTTGCATTGGGTATCGACGTTTACGTCGCCCAGCACCTCAACCTGGCAAGCCAGGCGCATGTTTGGATTTTTCTTGAGATCGCCGCGCAGCCAGAACTTCTCCATAAAAGAGAGGGAGTTGGTGTTTGTCGAAGGGGAAACTGCTACCCGATCTGTCCCGCACAGTCCGTTGCCATGGCAGTTCGCGAATTTCCACATACCACAATAGACCGGCACGTCGTTTTCCAGCGCGGGGTAGCGTACATGATCTCCGGCTGGCACTTCGACCCTGACATTTTCACGTACAAAAGTTATGGTTGGCACGACTCTATCCTCCAAGGTTTTTTACTTAGTCAGAATATAGCACAGAGAACAGGGAGCGTCAACTTACTGTCAGGCTGACTGTTAGCGTCTGGGGCGTCACCGTTGTGCCGGCATCGCTGTCGCTGACCACAAAGGTTGCTTGAACGTTGCCGACTGGGAGTGCGCTACTATCGCAATGCACATCTAGTGTTGCACTGGCTCCTGGGGCAAGCACACCGGATGTCACATCGGCGGATAGCCAGGAGGCCGAAGACTGCGCAGCCCAGTTCAGCGTTTGTGAGCCGGTGTTGGTAATCACCAGGAGTTGAGAAGATTCTGTGATGGTACTATCCTGGCTAAAGGACATCGTACCCATTGAAAGTGAGATCATAGGTTGGCTTGTGATGGTAATCGTTACAGCAATCTTCTGTCCAAGCACCTTTGACCCCGTATCTCTATCAAAGACGGTGATGTTGGTGGTGAGTACACCTGCCCCCGACTGTCCAATCGTGGGGTTCACAGTAATCGCGCTACTTTTCGTTGGCGCAAGACTGCCAGAAGTAGCCGACAATGGAGCAAAGGTCGCGCCGTTCTGATCCTCGGCAATCGCCCAATTGAGCGTGGCATTGCCGGTATTGGTGATGGTGAATGCCTGTGATCCAGGATTGGTACCTGCAAGCGTCGAGAAATTCATCGTCCCCGGACTCAGGCTGATCGCGGCAGCCGGTGGCACGCTCACCGTCAAGGCAATTGGCACCGACTTCGTCAAACCACCGTCATAGGTAAAGGTGAGGGTACCCTGGTACGATTGTGGTTTGAGTCCAGACGCGTTGATAGTGACAGCGACATTCCCTGACTGCCCCGCTTCCAAATGTCCACTGGACGGCGAAAGGAGTAGCCAGTTTCCCCTATCAGCCGTAACCGTCGTCGCCGACCAATCTAACGGCCAGCCGCCGCTATTCTGCATAGTAATCGTCTGGGCAGCCGGATTTTGCCCTATAGAGGTAAAACTGAGCGAGGGAGGCGAAGCGACCACATTGCCAGGAGCGGCAACACTCAAGGCAACCGTTACCGCGGGGTTAGTGCCACCTTTGAAATTAATCGTCCCCTGGTAGGAGCCGATTGCCAGTTGCAGTGTCTGCACGTTGACCGTAACCGTTTCGCTGCTATGGGCGGCCAGGTGATCGCTGGCAGGGCTGATACTCAGCCAATTCGAACCATCGCCTGTACTGACCGCGCTACTCCAATCTAAGGGCTGGTTATTCGTATTTTGCAGCGTTACCACCTGGCTGGTGGGATTTTGTGTCGTTGTACCCGAATACGTCAATGCAACAGGCGCAATCGTCAGGCTGGCCGGAGGAGCTGCCTTGATGCTCATCGTAACGGTGAGTTTCAGGGAGTAATTGCTGCCTAACTGTGTAAATGTGATATGCCCGGCATAGGATTGCGGGGTTAAGCTGCCGCTATTGACCGTCACCTGAGCAGTTGCTTCGCCAAAGAAAGTACCGTTACCAGGAGATAGGGTCAGCCAGGGTTGATCGCTACTAGCCTGCCAACTCACTTGTTGCCCACCTTCATTCATGAGCTGTATGCTCTTTTTCACCACTGATCCTGGTGCATTCGCACCAAGATCAAGGCTTGGCCTCTCCAGTTGCAACCGTGGCGGCCCTGGCAACGGCGGATTGATAGTAATGGTAGTACGGCTCTGCTCTTTGCCAATATCAGTGGCGAAAATCTTATGTGGCCCCACTTTCCATGTCCCAGGCACTATAAGCTGTATGGAAAAAGAGCCGATATCATCAGCATGAGCTTGTAATGGCTTTCCACTGCCATCCAGGAGTGATAGATTCACATCGTGGGTAAAACTGATAAGATCATTTACACCAAACCCTTTACCAGAGAGGGTAAAAAAGTCATTGACACGCAACTGATTGGGCATCGCGCTCAAAACTTGCGTAGTAGCAATGGGCTTTCTATTGAGAAAGATGAAAGCTAACAAGCTACTTGCCACCAGTAAAAGCAGACATGAAATCGTCAATACTGTTGGCACAAAACGTCCCCTGCGCATTCTCCGCGGAGGTGGTAAGAGATATTGAGAAGGTGGAAGAGGTGTATTAGGATTAGGAACTGGAGCAATATATAGCCTCGGTTGTGGCACATCGACAGGGGCGGCCAACGTCACCTGATTATGTCGATCTGTTTCAAGGACAGTATTAACAGTACTAACGGTATTAACAGTAGATAATTGCTTGTCTTCAGGTTGTTTTGGTAGCGAGCCACGTAGATGCGCCATATTGGCAGGAGGTCGTTGTACGGCGATCATAGCTGATTGATAGGGTTGATCTTCAGGATGCAATCCAGAGTAATGGCCAGCACGGTGTGGCGAGGCTGGCGGAATCGATCTTTTTACCGTGGTGCGTACAGGTGTGAGTTGTTTCTTCTCAGTAAAAGTATAACCGCAGCGACTGCAAACTTCAGTTTCCGCACGCAGCAACTTATGGCAGTTGGTACAACGTTTTGTATCCATAAAAGCGTCTCAAGGGTGAGTGCCTACAAGGCATCCCTACCCCCTCCTCCTTGACCGCTGTTCAACAATGCGCGGAGTAATCCATTCCGCTAAACACATCCCTACCCATATGGACGTAATAAGGCCACAATCTTCCAATGGGTGTTGGCTCAAGCAGGTCCTGCGAGGCTACCTCCTCCTGCATCCCTGGTATTACATAGCTATGTTGACATACTTTGCTATAGCATAGTCTATTGTAACATATTATAAGCAATGAGAAAACGGTCGAGATTCATAGTTCATAGGAG
>JBPCJY010000164.1:0-60523 GCA_051004815.1 Ktedonobacteraceae bacterium | reverse complement strand
CGTGTGTGTTTTTTCTTCCCAGGCCAGCAAAACTCACGCACACCTTATAAATAGAGGAGCCGCCGTTGGCGGCACATTTCATGCTCTATACAAATCATTATAATAACGGTTGCACCAATGCGATGATTTCCTGGTGGATCTCTTCGGGAGGGCGAGAGGCATCGAGCACTTTGATACGGGCCGGACTGATACGGGCGAGCACGAGGAATGCTTCACGTACTTTGCGATGAAATTGCTCCTCTTCCACGTCAAACCGCGTTTGCTCTCCGCGCAGGCCGCTGGTATCGTTAGCGGCATCGGTACGTGTATGGACCTGGGCCGGGTTGAGATCAAGCAAGATTGTCAGGTTGGGAAGATGGCCCTGTGTCGCTATCAATGAAAGCCGCGTGACCATTTCTATCCCTACGTTGCGAGCATGGCCCTGGTAGGCGATGCTGGCATCCAGGCAGCGATCAGTAACTACCAGCAGTCCTTCTTCCAGGGCGGGCAGCACGACCTGCGTGAAATGCTGTGCGCGGTCGGCCTGAAACAGGAAAGCCTCGGCCAGTGGTGTGATGGCAAGGTCAGGGCGATTGAGTACGAGTTGGCGTATCTCGACGCCCAGTGCGGTACCACCTGGTTCGCGAGTACGGAGATAGGGAACACGCTGCTCCTCGAGCCAGCGTTCTAATAACTCCATTTGTGTGGTTTTACCGGCTCCATCCAGTCCCTCAAACGAAATTAGCTTCCCAGGACTCATACTTTTGCGCCCCTATCTGTGCGGTAGACATCGTAGTCCCAGTCAAAATAGGGCTTGGGCAACATATCTTCTGGCGTCCACTGCCGATGATCCTTGCCATATTTCCCGCGATACTCTTTCAGCGTCTCTCCAACATATTCAAAGGTCAACTGACAAATGCGGAACCCAACCGGAATCCAGATAGCGGTCTGTGTATGATTGCTAATTTCCATTGTCCAACGGCTAATATAGCCCACGTCACCAACGCCAGCGCAACGGCACACTGACAAGCCCGACCGTGCCACGGTACTGCGCGAATACATTTTCGCCAGGTATCCGTTATGGCCGCCGATGATTTCCTGGGTATGGGCCAGGATAGTGGTGCCGGGACGGATAGCAATTTTTCCATCTTTAGCCTTGCGGGCCGTTCCCCAGTACAGCCGAATCTCGTCGGGGTTATCCAAATGCATCACTTCGATGTTGGCATCGCCTTGAAAATACCATTCGCCAAGACGGCAATCGTAGGAATTGGTGCCCAGGTGCCGTTGATCAAATGGCTCGATGACAAGATTGCCGTGAGCCAACTCTTCCAAAATCCGCTTGTCAGAAAGTAACATGAGATCTCCTTGAAATACGTCCGAGCAGTGTGTCCGAAAATAAGGCCACCCTATGGCTGTCAAGTGTATCACATATTTTCGTCGTCGTCAGCACTCGATTCCACGGACAGCATAGGCAGTATGCGCACAGCATCGACCTCAACCCAGATGCGTTGTGCCAGCCGTTGCTGCTCATCTATATCTGTTAGCGCGGATTGGAGTGGGAAGAAGGCGCGGTCATCGCTGTGTCGATGAATCCAACGACTGATAATGTTGATTTGGTCTACTTCGGCCTTCCCCACGATGCTCGGTGCATCACCAAGTGAGATCGCTTTGCTGAGCAGTTCATGCACTGCCGCTTTCATCACCTCTGGCTCATGAGGTACACAGTTTTGTTGCACCAGGCGACCGTGGCGCACCAGGAACAGTTCGTTGTGCGCTTCTTTCGCCGAGGGATAGACGATAAAGAGGTTATTGGCTTCGATAGCTCCCGTGATTAAGCGTTGACCTATCAAAACCTCGTCGGCACTGCGAATGGTATCGCGCAACCAGGCGGCACGTTCAAAGTTCAATTGTTGTGAAGCTTCGAGCATTTGCCGTCGCAGCTTATCCATCAGGTCTTCACGTTCGCCGCCCAAAAAGGCACACACTTGCTCAATAATTTTGCTATACGCCTCTGCATCAGCATTGCCCTGGCATGGGCCGGAACAACGATCCAGGTGTAAACGGAGGCATGGGTCAGAGGGTTTGGCGAGCGGCGGTAACGAACGAATGCAGGTGCGTACCGGGAAAACTTTCTGGATCAGTTCAATGGTAACATCGACAATGCGCCGATTGCGGAATGGGCCAAAATACCGCGCCCCATCGGCGGCAACTTCGCGGGTCGCATACACGCGTGGAAAGGGATGGTGGATGTCAATTTTGATAAAGGGATAGAGTTCGTAGTTGCGCAACTGCACGTTGTAGGCTGGCTGCAACTGCTTAATCAGTTGGGACTCCACCAGCAATGCTTCAAGCTCAGAACCAAGCACGCGTGTTTCGATCTCACGAACGCTCTGTAGCAGGCCATCCATCTTGCGCGTATAGCCCAGAGGCTGACTGTAATAGGAGGCAAGACGATCTTTGAGACATTTCGCCTTCCCCACGTAGATCACCTGCCCATGCTCATCCTTCATAAGATATACCCCTGGCTTACTGGGAAAGTCTCTTTTCCAGGCCTGATTGAGCAAGAGACCGCCATTGGGACGAGGAGCGGCGGATTTAGCAGAGAGTTTGCCATCGGCGCGGTAATATTCAACCTGCTTTGTCAGGGAGGCATCGGTGATATCGCCGCTCCATGCCACCGGCAACTGTAAACGGCGGCGTAAATGACCCAGCGTGAGAATACCCTGCTGTTGTGCATAACCCAATAATTTCAGAAAGACGGCGGCGGTGACTTTGGCGTCGCCCATAGCACGGTGACGGTTGGCGGTGGGAATCTTGAGATGTTCCGCGACAACATCGAGCTTGAAACGACGCAAGCTCGGCAAGAAACGCCGTGCGAAGGGAATTGTATCGAGGCCATCGATGGGAAAGGCGTAGCCCAACAATTGTGCTTCATAGGAGAGGAAGCCAATATCAAAACCAACATTATGCCCGACAAGGGTGGCATCCGCGCTAAATTGGAGAAAATCGGGGAAAATGTGCTCGGCGGTAGGAGCCTTGTTCACCATCTCCTGATTGATACCGGTGAATTGTACGATGAATGGTGGCAAGCGACGCTTCGGATTCAACAACGTTTGAAACGAGTCAATGACTTCGCCACCACGCAACCGAATACCGGCAATCTCGATCACACGGTCATGTCCGGGTCGTAGCCCCGTCGTTTCTGTATCAATCACGACATATTCGACTTCATCGAGGGAAAGTTGCGTACTCTGCCACGCCGTGAGTATCCATGCATTATCTTCAACCTGCGCAAAGAGGGACGAACTTTTGAGCGTCTGGCGCAGCAGCATCGTCCAGACGGCAGATTTGCTCGCGGCCCCCTCGCCTGCCCCAAAAAGATGCTGGATCAGCAGGTCTTCGGCAGTCGGGCATCCGAAGCTTTCTAATAGTTCGTGTGCGCGTCGCAGCAACGTCCCGCGTTGGGGAGTGCCTGTCCCCTCGATAGCTTCCTGTACCATATAGTTGTCCTCTCCCTGACCCCTATATCCAACGGAAATTGTACATATGTACGAGAATAGCATGTAGAACAGAGGTTTGCAAGAGAAATTGGACATTTGGCTATTTTCAGTCAATGAATGCTGTGATACTATCATTATGCAACAGCAAAACTATCAGAGGGGTATGTGAAAAGATTATGGCCGAGAAAATTACGAAGCTTTTCACGAACGCATACGGGCATTCAAAAGCTTTGTTACCGCCCAAGGATGGACGATTGTTGAGGAAAAAGAGAAGGAAAACCAGGTATTTTGCAGACAGCATTGCAATTATGGAGACAAGAGGCCGCACCAAGCCTTTCACCTAAAAATGAGCAGACACAGCTAGCTTTCACAGCGACGCACATCCAACCATCTCCGCATCCTTTGGAGGCCACTGGCATAGCAAGAATTGGGATAGACGAATCCGGCAAGGGAGATTATTTCGGTCCCCTGGTCATAGGAGCCGTATTCGTTGATGCACAGACTGAAACTCGGCTAATCTCACTGGGAGTGCGAGATAGCAAACTACTATCCGATGTGCGCATTCTTGTCATAGTGGAAGAAATTAAAAAGCTATGCCCTTATGCCATAGTCACAGTTGGCCCGAAACGCTACAATGAAGCGTATGAGAAAATCCAGAATTTGAATAGCTTGTTGGCGTGGGGCCATGCTCGCGCTTTGGAAAACTTGCTAGAAAAGGTCACATGCGATCTTGCTATCTCTGATCAATTTGGCAATAAGGCGGTTTTACAAAAAGCATTGATGCAGAAAGGGCGTCAGATCAAACTTGAGCAAAGGCCACACGCCGAAGCAGATGTAGCAGTTGCCGCAGCATCTATTGTAGCCCGCGCAGAATTTGTGCAACGAACCGAGCAGCTAGCCATGAAATTTGGCATAACCATACCAAAGGGAGCCAGTGATCCCTCGATTGTGCTCATTGGACGCGAATTTGTCGCCAGCAATGGCAAAGAAGCTTTGGCTGAAATTGCGAAGCTACATTTCAAGACAACCGAGAAAATTTTACAGCACTAAGTATCTTAGAAAGGAGTGCAAAATGACCTCTTCCCCAACCGCTCAAGAGAAGAAAGAACGCATTGAAACGGCTGTAATGTTGACGAAGAATGGTCGTCCCCGTTCGCTCCACAAGCGCATGGTGGATTATAGCATTCCCGGCGTGAGCATTGCAGTTATCAACGATTACCACCTGGAGTGGGCCTGTGGCTATGGAGTTCGGAAAAGAGATGAGCCAGAGCGTATTGATACCGAAACGGTATTTCAGGCTTGCTCCATCAGTAAAGCGGTAACAGCCATTGCTGTCCTCCGTTTAGTCGAAGAAGGTCGCCTCGACCTGGATGCTGATATCAATCTGTTCCTGAAGTCCTGGAAAGTTCCCGCCAATGGGTCGTGGCGACCAAAGATTACCATCCAACAAGTGCTGAGCCATACAGCAGGGATAAGCGTTCCGTGGTTCGCAGGTTATCACCGCGACCAGGATATCCCAACGTTGCTTGAGATCTTAAATGGGGAGCAACCCACCAATACGCCTGAAATTCGCGTCACCACCATTCCTGGAGTGCGCTTCCGTTACTCTGGAGGGGGATACTGCATCCTCCAGCAGTTACTCATGGATGTGATGAACCAGCCCTTCCCCGAACTCATGCGCGAATTGGTGCTGGGCCCATTTGGGATGGATCACAGCACGTATGAACAACCGCTGCCTGCTCATCGATCAAAAATGGCGGCTGTAGGACATCGTGCGAGTGGCAAACCCGTTGTCGGCGACTGGCATGTCTACCCAGAATTGGCGGCAGCAGGACTGTGGACAACACCTTCCGACCTTGCACATTTTGCCCTGGAACTGCAATGTGCAAGGGAAGAGAAACCCCATCAGCTTCTTTCGGCACAGATGATGAAGGAACTGCTCACGCCACAAAACCATGGCGATGATAATGGGGATATTGGGTTGGGGGTCTTTGTGGAAGGTGCTGGCCCCGGTGCTCGCTTCGGGCATTCCGGTGACAATACAGGTTTTACGAGTTGCTGGGTCTCCTTGATGCAAGGAGGGCAGGGGTGTATTCTCATGACCAACTCTGACAATGGTTGGTCGCTGCAACAGGAGTTGTTGCACACCATTGCTCAGGTGTATGCATGGCCGGAGCTTCCTCCTCAAGAGAACCACGAGAGCCTGACTGCGGATATTGTTGCTGCCTCCGATACCTGTGTAGGGGAATATGAACTCCGATCAGATCTGTCTATCACAATCGGCAGAGATGGCGATCACCTCTTTTTCCAGCTACCAAGCCAACCACCCTTGAAACTGGTAAGGCACAGTGACACGATCTATTTGCTTGCAAATGTGGATGACACCATCACTTTTGTGAAGAACGGACAAGGAAATGTGCAGGCACTCATCTTGCAGCAAGGGGTAACACAAACGATTGCGCTAAGACGTGGATTTGTTGAGTGATTCACCTTTGCTACTGACATACTGCTGTCACAGCACTATGGTATGCTCTAATTAATAAAGAGAAAAGCTTTCGACGCACAATAAAAGGAGTATACTCATGCACACAGCAACAGGATATCTCTCTCCTACAGCTCCCTTTGACTTTAGCAAATCGCTCAAATTTCTGGGCTTCTTCCCGCCGATGCAGAACGAACAAGGATTAGCACCTTTGACGCTGACCAAAGCCTTGAGTATACAAGGGCAACCTATCGCCTTCCAACTTACCTCGACAGGTACAATTGATGAACCGCAGCTTGCCTATACCTTGCTTTCGGAAGAGCCTATGACCGAGGATATACAGCTTGCGACGATAGACCGTATAACCTTCTTTTTAGGGTTGGAGGATGATTTGCGCCCATTTTATGCTATTGGTCGTGAAGATGCCATTTTCGCACCGATAGTAGAGCAGTTGTATGGTTATCACCAGGTCAAATTTACGACACCTTTTGAGAATACCTGTTGGGCCGTGATCTCACAGCGCAATCCTATGGCGAACGCTATTAAAGTGAAACATCTGCTGACAGAAACTTTTGGCAGTAGCATCACAGTGAATGGCATAGTTTACCGGGCCTTTCCCGAACCAGCACAACTTGTTGCGGCTGACGAGGACAAGTTGATGAGCGTGATTCGTCACGCACGCAGAACGGAATATGTGCGCTCCGTTGCCGCGGCATTTGATGGTGTGGATGAACAATTCTTGCGCACGGCTCCTTATGAGGAGGTAGAGGCCTGGTTGCAAAGCATCAAGGGGATCGGTGAATGGTCAGCCAACTTTGTGTTGCTGCGCGGGCTGGGACGCATGGATCGCACACCTGTGACCGAGAAGAGGATGTTTGAGGTGGTGTCTCGACTATACAATGCAGGGCAAGCCGTAAGTGCCGAGGATGTACGCCGTATTGCAGAGCAGTACGGTCCATATCAAGGGTATTGGGCACATTACTTGCGGGTCGCGGCTTAATCGTTACTTCTCACTGCCTACTGCGACAAGAAGCCTTGAAATGGAACTATTCGCCTGTGTATTTCCGTGTACACACTAGATACACAGCATTTTACCGCTTATTGACAGTTACAAGGGAATAATACAGCAAGCAACGTTGATTGAAGACAGCTGAATAGAAAGATATGGTAGACGAATGAAGCAGACAGTGCGACGTGAACGCAATCCCGCCGATTACGGCTATCCCTCGCCGGACGTTGTGGCCCTTTCCGCCAAAGCGTTGGAAGTCACACGACGCTTGACAGAGCAATATGGTGAGGTTCCTTTCTCAAGCAAAGACCCAATGAGTATGCTCGTCGATATCATTCTCTCGCACCGCACACGCGATGAGCAGACCGCCGCCGCCTGGGATAATCTCTTAAAACACTTTGGCTCGTGGGAAGCCGTACGCGATGCCCCGACCCAGGAAGTACAGGATACGATTGCCAATGTGAACTTTCCCGAAGTCAAAGCACCACGACTGCAAGCCATTATGCGCCAGATTACCGAGGAGCGCGGCAACCTCAATCTCGATTTTTTGCGCGATATACCGGTCGAAGAAAGTGCCGCCTGGCTGAATCGATTCGAGGGTGTTGGGCCAAAGACCACGGCTTGCGTGCTCCTGTTCAGTTGTCAAAAACCTCTGTTGCCTGTTGATGTACATGTCCACAGAGTAAGTATCCGCCTGGGCCTCATTGGTAAAAAAGTGACCGCTGATAACGCCCATGCCTTGTTGCAAGCCTTGTTACCGCAAGATGCCCGCTCAATTTATAACTTCCACAAAGCATTGTTGCGACACGGGCAACGCATTTGTGTGTATGAACGTCCGCGGTGCGAGAAGTGTATAATTACGGATTTGTGTGATTACTATAAGACGGTGGTGAAACCGCAATAGAAATTACGGTTGCCAAACCGGGGTACCAACGAAATGTAGTTGCAACAAGTAAGCTATATGCGCCAAATCTGGCCAAATGACAGTTAACATGAATATGGTGACTAAAAGCAACTACTACCTTCCGTGTTTACATGCTCACAACCATAAGAAAACATGCACCTTTACATCTCTTCTTTCTTCACAGGTGATCTCTCTTTCCGTTGAAAACGGCTGTGCCTACCCGGTCAAAGGAGTTTAGCATGAAAAGATGGATTCTTCGGGCTTTCGTCCTCTTATTTCTCTTATTCCTGGTGGCATTCGCGGGTGGAAGTTCTTCATCCGCTGCCATTGTGCGGCCCCAACCAACACAACTCCAAGATGATAGCAACGCAGTAGATCAAGAGGCACTCAACGGGTCCTGCGGAGTGGAACGGTGGTCGGTGAAAACTGGCACCGACGCCGACGCTGCTCTGATCAATCTCCAGTCTCCGACACAGACCACAATCGCATCGCTGATCTCGCTACCTGCACCAACCATCCTGCCGACCAACAACCGCATTCAGCCGACCGAAACCACCGTCTTCCAACTGCATGCCACACTGAACGAATACAAGTTGGAGCCAGACTCCGACTACCACCTGGTTCTCAGCGACGGCTCCGGCGACACCATGATCGCCGAGATGGCCTCCCCGGCCTGCGTCGCATCTTCCAGCCGCTTGCTATCCGGCATCCAGAATGCCCGCTCCGAATTCGATGCCCGCTACACTACCACAAGCAGCTTCCAGACGGCCAATGTACCCGTGACCATCACCGGTGTCGGATTCTTCGACTTCCTGCACGGTCAGACTGGAGTTGCGCCCAACGGCATCGAACTGCACGCCGTACTCGACATACAGTTCGACTCCGGGGGTACGCCAACACCCACACCGACGAACACACCGATACCCACGCCCACTGCATTACCAAAAAAGTGACGGCTAACAGTACCCATGTCTTGCTACAAGCCCTCGATTGTTTGGCCTGTAGTGCAAGCAAGAAATGGGTCAAATGACACTCCCCCTCGGCGTCCTTTTAGCTTATCCTTTCTACAGAACAGGCTCTTGCATAGGGCCTTCTCTCTGCATAAAATATCTTTAAAACATGGAAGGAAAGCTATTATGACGAAACATCGCGCTCCCTTTTCTATTCTCTTACGGGTTCTAGCAGCAATACTGGTATTTTTAGGCATCAGGAAAATATATGAACTTGCTTCAGAGCCAATAGCTGAGAAAGATTTCTTTCCTGATATTCAGCACGAAAGAAAACCATTGGATGAAGCTCCAGTTCAACTGCCTTTTTCACAACTTGGAGGAACAATCGATGATGCCAGTGGTGTCGATAGAACTGCCGTCTATGGCATCTTACCGATATCGTCTGAAGATGAGCTAAGACATGCCCTGCATTTTGCACGACAGCAAAAGCTACCTGTTTCAATTGCCGGGGCAAAGCACAGTATGGGAGGCCAGGCGTTTGCAACAGATGCGCTAGTCTTAGATATGCGCGGCTTTAATCACATGTCTGTTGATACAAAAAACAAAATACTGACGGTACAAAGCGGAGCGATATGGCACACTATTCAAGAATATTTAAACCCCTACAAGCTCTCTATTGAAGCGATGCAGTCTATTGACGTACCCACGGTTGGCGGAACGATTGCCGTAAACGCACATGGTTTGGATCATCGGATTGGTGGAATTGCATCAACCATCCTATCGCTCCGCCTGATGCTGGCGGATGGCAGCATTCAAACATTGAGTCGAGGGGAAAATAGCACGCTTTTTCAAGCGGTTGTCGGCGGATATGGGCTGCTTGGCATCATTTTAGATGTACAATTAACCTTGATGGATAACCTTGCCTATACTGAAGTGCGAATCAATATGAAAACACAGGATTTTCCCGCGGCATATACAGCAATTGTGAACGACGAAGCCTATCACATGTTCTATGCACGCTTATCTACTGCCCCCTCCTCATTTCTCCAAGAATTAATTATGTACTCGTATAAAGTTGTTGACCAGCCTGTCTCTCTAGAGCCGCTCAAGTCTGAAAATTTTGTGATGCTCACACGCTTTGTCTTTAATTTGGGGCGTAAAAGTTATGTGGGACGGGAAATAAAATGGTGGGCAGAGAAATATATTCAGCCATTCCTACAAACATTCCCTCAGTCGAGAAATCAAATTATGCATCGTTCATATGCGTATTTAAAAAATAATTTACAGAACAATACGGATGTTTTACAAGAATATTTTCTGCCCAAAGAACAGATCCTTGCATTTATCCAGGGATTAGGAGACATTTTGCAAAAACATACGGTTGTGACACGCAATGTAGAGATAAGATCAGTGCATAAAGAAAACATTCTTCTCGATTACGCCAAAGCAGATTGGTTTGGGGTCGTTCTCTACTTAAACTTTGATGTCACTGAACAGGACATGCGAAACATAAAAGAGGCTCATTCTGACCTTATTGACCTTGCCCAGAGTTTAGGTGGAAGCTTTTATTTGCCGTATCAGCTGAGTGCCACAAGAGCGCAAATAGAGCAATCTTACCCTGAATTTGGCAAATTTTTAGCACTCAAAAAGAAATACGACGTTGACCTCTTATTCACAAGTACGTTTTATAAAAAGTATGGAACAATATAGAAGCCCTATTGCTGACCTGTGTGATCACTATAAAACAGCCGTGAAGCCTAGTTCCGGAATCAGGCTTCACGACTGTTTTTCCTCCATGACAAAGGGCAATGAATTGCATCCCTAGTCGGGACTGATAATGCGGGATGGAATTGGTTCATCAGTGGAGTAGAAATCCTCCACCACATAGTCCGATGGTTTAGGTTGTACCTCGCTGCGATGATAGGAACCACTGGCATCAGTATTCATGCCGGGCGACATTCTCCCATAATTGTAGTGTCCCGTTTCTGCCGGTGAAAGTGGTCTGCGTGCGAACTGCGGTGCGCCCCGCACCACGGGGGATCTGACATCTGACTCTTCATTATAGAGATCAGCGGGCATTGTTTGAAGTTCCATGCTCTCCAAATCTTCTTCGCCCAGCGTCAGGATAACCGTATTGCCTTTCGTATCTTTAATCGCATTTAGCGGCACATAATGAACTTTTGGCACTAACCGTCCACGCTCCACCAAAATATAACGGTTAAAGCGTGCCTGTATTGTACCAAGCCATTTGCCCTGTACATCTACTACGTTCTGGCCAATCTTGTATTGCCAGTGATCGGCCACAGCACGATAGACAGCCACAAATTTGTCTTTCACCGGAGCCATCGGGTCTTCCAAAGCCCATCCCAGTATGGTGATAAGCACCAGAACAGCACCTACCAAGGATAGCCATGGGAAATTGGAGACGAAGAGCAACCCACAGATCGTAATTGCAACCGCTAAACCAACCAGAAGCGGCCAATAACTTGGATTGGGCATGTGAATGTGGTGTTCCGCCCCTTCCGCAGCACCGTCTTGCTGATCCAGAAGAGATGCATGAAAATCGTCTGCTATGGAGCTAGTACGTTGAGAAGAACTATCCATAAGAGCTCGCTTTCCTCTATAATATTCAGAATGATACACAACTTACGAGGAGATATCCACCCATAAGCCTTTCAGAAACGACGTTGCCGCATCCTTCTCCCCTATATCCAAGGAATTTTCAGCATAGTGTCGTCCTCTATATAAGCATAACAAATGTGTGAATAGTATGCAAGCGGAACGGACACTATTTTGTGGAGAAGCGATTGATGAAATGGTACAATACTATCAAGGCAAACCTGCCAAGTTAGCAGAGGAACTGCGCTGGATGGGGATTGTCCTGCGCCGGGTCAAAACGCTGCCACGCACCGAAAAGCGTGAGATTGAGGAGCGATTGAATATGTGGGACGATTTAATGGAGCGCGATCCCAAAATGAAAAAGATCCGCAAAGAGAGCGAAGCCAAAGGCAAAGCTCAAGGGATTGCAGAGGGTTTACAAAAAGCTGTCATCACGGTTGTGACCTTGCGCTTTCCGCCGCTCACGGAGTTAGCGCAACAGAAGGTTTCACGAGTTCGCCAGCCGGACACGTTGAACCTGTTGCTCGAACAAGTGACGTCTGTTCCTGACGAGGAGGCGGTCCGTTTGCTCCTTGATCGCATTGCCGCATAGAGAGTCAGACAGCCAATAAATAGTCAGGCAAGGTACAAATGGACTTGACAGTTTTGTGCATCATTCACGTTGATAACTGTTAAGCTATGACAGTAATAAAAATAGGAGTCATTGCCGATACGCACGTTCCTGAGTTTTTACCCGCGCTCCCTGCCGGAGTAAAACACCTCTTCCAGGATGTAGACGTTATTCTGCACGCGGGCGATATCACCGGACAGGTAGTGTTGGACGAGTTGAAAACGCTGGCTCCTGTGATAGCAGTGAAGGGAGATCACGATGCCCTTTCACTGCCCAAGCAGGTGGTTGTCGAGATCGGCGACACGCGTATCGGCCTCATTCATGGTCGCCGTCCACGATGGCAAGAGCTGCCGAGTATCATGGCTAATGAAGTGTTTCCAGGTGAACACTTCGTATGGGGCGGCTTCCAAAAGCAGGTGCTGCGAGCATTCAAGCAGGTCGATGCCATTGTCTTCGGGCATTTTCATCACCCCTATTTGGCCTGGCATCATGGTGTCTTGCTTTTCAATCCAGGAGCGGTCTATCAACTGACGCCAGAGCAGATACAGGCAGAATTATCGCGCCCACAATCGCTAGCACGACGGGCGTATTTACTCAACGCCCATCGTAAAGTCCCTGGTACTCCATCGGTTGGGCTTTTGACGATTGAAGATGGTACAATTGAGGCAGCAACACTTCCCATCCCGCACTAACTGTAGATAGGAGGAGCAATATGAGCAATCTGCCTCAATTAGCCAGTCTGTTGAAATCGCGCAACACCATTGATAGCAAGATGTCTAACCTCATCGAGAAATCTGTCGGGGTACAAGCTGTGGGTGAATATATCGCTGCCACTATTTTTGGGATTGCGCTGGAGGAGAAAAACACGCACAAAAGCAGTGATGGGCATTTCACACGAGGTCCATTGGCAGGACAGAGCGTTGATATCCAATGGCGTATCAGGCATGATGGCATTCTACACCTCAAAACTGACCCATTACCTGATTACTACCTGGTCTTCGTGGGCTCAAAAGAACTCGCAACCATCCATACGCTTTCGATTCCCTGGCTCATAGAGTCACTCTATCTTTTTCACGCGGTGGAACTCTATACCGCGCTGCGCGAACGTGGCGTCCAGATCGGCACTGGCACCAGCATTACAGGGCCACTCTGGGAGAGGGCTGAATTGTATCCCATCCAGAGAAATAACCAGCTTATACTTTCTGCCGAGGAGCGAAACAACATTGCACTTTTTCGCTAAGAAGCCTACCCAGCTTTCGTTTCGTTGCCTCAGCAAGCCTTATACGTTATAATTTTGTGCATACATAATCAACCCAAACAGGATAACCCGCATACAAGGAGCGAGCAATTATGACTTTCTGTGGTCAATGTGGTCTTCAACTTGCCCCTGGGAGTACGGCCTGCCCTCGCTGCGGGTCAGTGACTGAACCCGATCTATCGCCATCCGTGGAAGAGCCAAATCTCTACGATCCCACAATTGTCACTTCATTTGGCGCACCCCACACACCACAGCCTCCTCCCGTGTCGCCAACACCGCCGCAACAACAAAAATTGGTCTTGCGACCTGATGGCACCGTCCCACCATATGGTACCGCTACCCCATATGATCCGACCAGTACGATAGCGGCACAGCCACCGCTATCATCGCCTGATCGCCAGAGCTATCTCCCCCAAAGCAACAACGCGTATCCCGCGCAACCCGACTCGTATCCAAGTTTCACCCCACAAAGCGACGCTGGCTACCAACCAATACCGGGGCAATATGGCGATATGGGCGCTATGAGCGATATGCCACCACTTTCGCCGCAAATACCACCGCGACGTAAGGGGAAAGGACGCGTTGTCGCTCTGCTCGCCATCCTCTTCGTGCTACTACTGCTACTCGGCGCAATGGTTGTAGTTGCTACGCAGCCAAGCCTGTTAAAAAGGATTATTGGCAATCCAACGCCAACACCTGTCGTTACGCAAACAGTGCTCTCGCCTTCGGATCATGCACGCGCCACCATCCAGGAATATTATCGCGCTATTAATGCGCGGAATTATCAGGCCGCTTATAACCTGTGGGGAAGCAATTTCCAGAGCACGAATTCATACAATTCCTTCGTGGCAGGATATGCCAATACACGCCATGATGAGCTAACCATTACCTCGACCACCCCACTCTCAGATGGTACAATCAGCATGGATATTACCCTTAAGGCCACCGAAGACACGGCTTCTGGAATAGTGTCCAGCACCTACCAGGGTACCTATATTATTGGGCTGGAGAACGGAGCATGGAAGTTTCTCAGAGGTACCTTTCACAAGATAGCCTGAGCATCCAGGCGGCACACAGCATTGCATTTTTGCCTTTCCGGTAGAATGAGAAGAGGATGCAATACATCGCATCGCTACTTTTCAACGGAAAGAGGAACCAACGTCTTATGCCCGGAAGAACGAAATTGTCGGAACCATCAGTCACCATCATCCCTACAAAGACTGCACAAAATAGCAGCGAGGAGCGGTGGCACCCAAAGCGACCACGCTTACTCACCGTACTTTTTTCTATCCTGGCACTGATTGCCGTGGTTCATTTTATCGCCGTGGCGCATCAAAGTGAGGTCGTTGTCTCGCCAAACACATGCACAGGTTTGCTGCAAACTACTGACTATACCCAACAGGTACATCTCCAACCTCAAGCACAAGAGATGGGAGCTGTCCAAATGGTTAATCAGCTTGCTGGTGGGCAACCGGCAGCATTGGTGACAGTGAACAATGGGGATGCTCAGCACTCCCTGGATATCTATATCTACGGCTGTACCTCACGACAAAACACGCTCCATCTGAACGTGCTTTTCATGCAGCGTAGCTTGCCCGAAGGGACCGTCTCCATGAGCGCGTCCAACACCCTGATCATTGGACAACTGGATACAAACCTTACAGCACAGGCCGCGGTACTTGTCCAGCCCTTGCAACAGAACATCTATCGAGAATATCGCTGGTTCCATGGCACATTTGTGCAGGCTATCTTCCCCAGTCTGTATCCAGTCACCAGTCGCAGCGAGGCAGAGGCGTTACAGCAACAGGTTAATAATGGTCAAACACTGCCATGGAGCGACCCGTTGACGACGGCGGAACAGATGGCAAAAGATATCTTCAAATGGCCTGCCAGCAGTCCTCAAGATAGTGTGCTAGACAATAACGGAACGACGGCAACAGTACAGCTTGTTCAACAGAATCCCGCCCTACAAGTCACCGTGACCCTGGAACGCCTGGTACAGCGCGATACCAGGGGGCTCTGGTTTGTCACAGCAGCAACAAGCTCTGGGATAACGTTCACACAACCAGAAACAGGTGCTGCAATCACCTCGCCCGCGACAGTTACAGGAACAGGTGCGCTTGCCGATGGGCAATTAACGGCAACATTTTTTGATCATACCTTAACGTCGCTGACAATTTTAAATACCCCAACCTTACCTGTCGATACCGGCGGCGCATTCACAGGCTCACTTTTCTATACCAATAACGCCCACAACCAACCAGGGCTGTTGCTAATACAGTCACTTCCTCCCACAGGCAGCACAGAAGCTGGAAAACTAGTTCTGGTCAAGGTAATATTGGATTGAGAGAAGATGTACGTCAGGGGCAAAACATGTTACAATGTGGACTATGAGTGAACTATTACATCAAATCGAACGCCTGAATGAACGCGTCCAGAAGACAATGGTGCGTCTTTGACCTGGCGAACAAGAAAACACAAATAGATAGACTTGAAGCGGAAAGCATGGCCGAAGACTTCTGGGCCGATAATCGCAAGGCCCAGACCCACATGCAGCAGCTCAATGCTTTACGTGAAGAGGTCACTACCTGGGAAGAGATCGCGGCACAAGTGCATGACTCGCTAGGATTGGCTCAATGGTTGGAGGGGGAGCCAGATGAAGAAATGCAAGCCGAGATCGCCCAATCCGTGGTCGAGATCGAACAAAAAGTGGCAAACTTACAGTTCTCGCTGATGTTAAGCGGGGAACACGATGCACGCGATGCCATTATCAGCATCCACGCCGGCAGCGGTGGCGTAGATGCACAAGATTGGGCCGAGATGTTGCTGCGGATGTATTTGCGCTGGGCAGAAAAGCACAAATTCCGCACAGAAATTTATGATTATAGCGAAGGAGATGAGGCGGGAGTCAAAAGCGTCACCGTCGAGATCACCGGTCGCTATGCCTATGGCTACCTGCGCTCAGAGATCGGTACGCATCGCCTGATTCGCCTCTCGCCATTTGATGCCGCGCACCGTCGCCATACATCCTTTGCCAAGATTGAGGTCATGCCGGACATCGAAAACGCTATCGAGATCGTCATTCGACCGGAAGATATCGAGGTGGATACCTATCGTGCGACTGGCGCAGGTGGGCAGCACGTCAATAAAACCGACTCTGCTGTACGCATGCGCCATATCCCCTCCGGGATTGTGGTAACGTGCCAAAATGAACGTTCGCAGCTTCAGAACCGCGAAGTGGCTCTCAAGCTGCTGAAAGCTCGTCTCTATGAACGCGAGCAGAAGAGGCGTGAGGAAGAGGCTGCCCGGCTCAAAGGCGAAAATGTGCAGGCTGACTTTGGCACGCAGATTCGCTCGGTGACGATCCATCCCTACAATATTGTCAAGGATCATCGCACTAACTTTGAGACCAGCGATACTGACGGCTACCTATCGGGTGAGGTGGACCCTTTCATCTACGCCTACCTGCAAGCCATGGCTGGCGGCGTGACGGCAGAAGTGTAGTGATAAGCAATAAAAAGAGGCCAGGGCAGTTGCTCTGGCCTCCAGGGCTTGTGAATGATTACCAGGGCGACCGCAAGGGTCGCCCTGGTAACAACTTTTTTCATTGATTGTCCCTACACCTGTACGTACTCGCGTAGGGCGCTTTCAAAGCGTTCTGGATAGCGTAGTTTGCGCAATGCTTTCACCTCAATCTGGCGAATGCGTTCGCGGGTGAGGTTATACTTCACGCTGACATCATCAAGGGTGTGATAGTACCCATCGCAGAGGCCGTAGCGCATCTCGATAATCGTGCGCTCACGAGAATTGAGGATGGTCATAGCACGTTCGATATGCTCACGCTGGAGTTGTTGCGATACCTGGTCTACAGGGGTGGCAGTGCCAACATCTTCCAGGATGTCGGCCAGGTGATACAACTCGTCATCGGCTACGGGCGCGTCCAAGGAAACTGGCTGTTCAGAAATGCTCAGGAGTTCGATCACACGATCTTTCGTCACACCAACCTCGGCGGCTAATTGTTCCGGCAGTGGCTCAATGCCCTCGTCCTGATACATTTTACGCGCAACACGCTTGATCTTGTAGATTAATTCGACGACATGCACGGGAATATGAATGGTACGCGAATGCTCAGCAATGGTGCGGCTGATGGCCTGGCGAATCCACCAGGTGGCATACGTGCTAAAACGGAAGCCACGTTTGTAGTCAAATTTTTGGGCCGCACGCATGAGGCCAATGTTGCCTTCCTGAATTAAATCGAGGAGTGGTAGCCCCTGGTTGGCGTACCGTTTCGCGATGCTCACGACGAGGCGCAAGTTCGCTTCAATAAGCTTTTGGCGAGCACGTAAGTCTCCGTGAGAAACTTTTTCCGCCAGCTGTAGTTCTTGTTCGGCACTCAAAAGGGGGTAGGAACCGATCTCTTTGAGATACTGCTTCACGGAGTCATCAATGGCTCCCCGTTGATCCACAGCACTCTCCTCTTCCTCGTCATCGCTCTCATCCTCAAACTCATCAACGAAGTCTGTTTCATTGAACAAGTCGCGGTCATCATAGCTGCTTCCCGCGCTGCGGCCCTTTTTTCTTGGCAGTACAGGTACCTCATCACTCACACTATACCTTGCCCTGTTTGCTTTTGTTCCTATTACCATTACCGGTACTCCTTCTGCATACTGTATGTCAAATATCTCGAAAAACGATCAACGTGCATTTTCAAACGTAGGGGAAATGTTCTACGAGTTTTTTACTCTCCCACTACAAAACATTGCAATAATCGTGCCAAAAGCAAAACGCGCATACAATGCGGCAGTGTATCAACGGTACGCGAGCATATAGGCATTACAATAATCGGCACTATGCGCTGATTCTGAAGCCTATTTCATAAAGTGTTGCTGCTTAGTGCCATTAAAGAGACATTACTTCTCGTGGCATGAGTATGAAAAAAGATGAAGAGATTTCCAATTGTGGGGATTTTTACGCAATCAGGCGCAAATAGATCGATGAATACAGAATTATGGAACTAGATGCTTGACGTAATTTGTGCCACCTGTTATGCTAGGGATATACGGTGCTGAAATGTGTGAGCAGTTATCTTGGCAGGAACACTCCTTCTGAAGCTTTGCGACAACAAGGATTAGCTGTTCAAGAGACGAAAAATGAAAATTTCTTCATAAATATGCTGACACCAGACACCATTTGTGGTATGATAGCGACAGCATGGACAATTACGTGCTGTGGGGATGCGGATGCAGCGGCGGAGGCTCCCCCTCGGCTTACTTCTTCGCCCATTCTTGCCAGGAGGCAAGGTGAGTGAATACTATCCTCCAAGGATAAGGAAGGAGGCGATCTCGTGGAAAACGCTTTTCCTCGGTGTCGCAAATGTAGTGAAGGTGATCTGGTTCCGCTTTCGGATTTCGGTAGCCAGGGAGCTTCCATTGAGTACAAGGCCTGGGTCTGCACAAATCCCTCTTGCCTGTACAATATAAAGATCCGTAACGGTGATATCATTATTAACGAACCGATTAGTGACGGGTCACTCCATTCGTATCGCAGCGGTCGCCAGTAAGTTTGTAAGTAGTTGTGCAGTAAATTACAAATTTGTCAGCAACGACTGTAAGCAACACGATTGGAACGGGGAGGCAAAAGGCAAGAATTTGTTCCTTTTGCCTTTCGTGTCAAACAGAGGGAAAATCATCGCTTTCAGTGAGAGTGGTGCATTACCCTCTTTTCACAATGTCTGCAAGTAGTAATAGGACAAGTGCGAGGGTATTTCAGGAGCGACTAGCTTCTCATCACTATTCCCGCACCTGTTCACATAAAGGAGTCAATGCTAACGTGCTCAATCGATTCTTTGGGCAGAAACCTCAAGAAGAACCCAAAAAGGATTCAGTAGCTGCTCAGGAGCGCGTAGAGGGCGATTCCGTGTCTGAGCAACGCTTTAATCCATTTAAGAACAGTTTGAGCCGCACCCGGCAGATCTTCAGTCGCATGGGTGATACGTTCAAACAAAATGATATCACTGACGATCTCTGGGACGAGTTGGAAGAAGCACTTCTTGGTGCTGATGTTGGTCCCAGTACCAGTGAATGGCTGATTACCCGTTTGCGCCAGCGTGCGACGGACGAGCACATGAAAACGGGAGCGCAAGTGCAGCGTGCGCTCCGCGAAGAACTTGCCAAATTGCTCGGTAAACCATCCTCTTTACGCATTGCCACAGACTCACCGCTCACCGTTATCCTGGTCATTGGAGTCAATGGGTCGGGAAAAACGACCAGTATAGCGAAAATGGCCTATCGACTGACCAGGGAAAACCACAAAGTTATCCTTGCGGCTGCCGATACCTTCCGTGCCGCCGCCATCGACCAACTCAAAGTATGGGGAGAACGTATTGGCGTGCCGGTGATTAGCCAAAGCCCCAACTCTGATCCCGGCGCGGTGGTCTATGATGCCATCCAGGCCGCCATGAGCAGGGGATGCGATATCCTGATCGTAGATACCGCCGGACGTCTCCATACGAAGTACAATCTGATGGAAGAGTTGAAGAAGATCAACAAAGTCATTCAGAAGTTCATTCCCAAAGGCCCCCATGAGTTATTAATCGTGATGGATGCGACCACTGGACAAAATGCGCTGCTCCAGGCGCGTCAATTCGCCCTCGATGTCGGGTTGACCGGAGTCATTATTACTAAACTGGATAGCACAGCCAAGGGTGGTTTTGCCTTCGCCGTGGCCGATGATCTACGGGTTCCCATCAAGTTTATCGGCACGGGGGAAAAAGTCGAGAATCTGGCACCTTTCGATCCACAGAGTTTTGTGGCTGCGCTCTTTGCGCAAGACTGACGAGGAGGTATCCTATGGCCAAAGAAGCTGCCATCCCACCTACCGGGCAAACATCCTCGCGTAACCAGAGCAAGCCCAACCGCCCTCTAATGGAAAATTTAGCGGTCAAATGCCCTAAGTGTCGCGAGATGCTGGTAGGCCGTGATTGGGAAAAGAATCTCAAGGTGTGTTCACGTTGCGGCTTTCACTTCAAACTCTCCGCGTATGAACGTATCGAGTTGTTGGTCGATGCTGAGAGCTTCGTCGAAATTGACGCGGACATTATCTCGGTTGACCCACTCAATTTCGTGACCCGTTCACAAGCCTATATGAAAAAACTCGATGAGGAGCGTGAGAGCGTCAACTTAAATGAGGCGGTGGTCATCGGTCACGCCACCATTGAGGAGCGGCCGCTCGCACTGGCTATCATGGATTTTCGTTTTATCGGTGGCAGTATGGGATCGGTGGTCGGCGAAAAAATTACCCGCACCATCGAGCTAGCCATCGAAAAGCATATACCGGTATTGGTCGCCTCTGCCTCCGGTGGTGCTCGTATGCAAGAAGGCATGTATTCCCTGATGCAAATGGCGAAAACGTCGGCGGCACTGGCGAAGCTCGGCGAAGCACGGTTGCCATTTTTTAGCCTGTTAACCGATCCCACGACAGGGGGAGTGACGGCGAGTTTTGCGATGCTCGGCGACGTAATTCTGGCTGAGCCGGGAGCATTGGTCTGCTTCGCGGGACCGCGTGTTATCGAAGGCTCCATGCATATCAAGCTGCCCGAAGGTTCCGTCTCATCTGAATTTGTACTACAGCACGGCATGATTGATGCCGTAGTACATCGACGCGAATTGCGCTCGACATTGGCACGGTTGCTCCACCTCTACAGCAAAGCACCCGTTTCCAGCAAGTCAGCAGTAGAAGCTGGCAATGCACAAGCCGATACGATGAATTAAAGGGGGAGGAAAGTGCTATGGCATATGACCTGGAATTTGAGAAGCCACTGGCGGAATTGGAAAGAAAGATCACGGGACTGCAACGTAAAGGTGAGCGTCTCAAACCTGATGAGCATGCTCAATTGCAGGAGGCAGAGCGCGAACTGCGCCGCCGCACTCAGGAAATCTACAGCAAGCTGACCGCGTGGCAGACCGTTCTGGTAGCACGTCATAAAGATCGACCGTACTCTTTAGACCTGATCAAACTGATGTGCAATGATTTCTTTGAGTTGCACGGAGACCGCGCCTTTGGTGATGATCGCGCCATTGTCACAGGGCCAGCGGAGCTAGATGGCAATACAGTCATGCTTGTCTGCCAGCAGAAGGGACGCGACAACAAGGAAAAACAACTTCGTAACCTGGGCATGCCGCACCCAGAAGGGTATCGCAAAGCCATCCGTGCCATGCACCAAGCCGAACAATTTGGCTTTCCCATTATTTGTTTGATCGATACACCGGCAGCATTTCCTGGACTAGACGCGGAAGAGCGCGGCCAGGGAGAAGCCATTGCCGCGAATCTGTATGTCATGCCGCGTCTTCGGGTACCGACGATTGCAGTGGTGATTGGCGAAGGTGGGAGCGGCGGAGCCTTAGCCATTAGCGTCACGGACCGCATTTTGATGCTGGAGTTCAGTATTTATTCGGTCGCGCCCCCCGAGGCGGCGGCGAATATCATGTGGCGTGACACTGCTTTTGCTCCCCAAGCGGCTGAAGCCATGCGCATCAGTGCGCGTGAACTCAAAGAAATTAACCTGGTAGATGCACTCATCCCCGAACCGTTAGGCGGTGCCCATCGCAACTATCGCTTAACTGCTGATAATCTCAAAGCAGCGTTGCTCACGCATTTGGCCGAATTGAAGCAGTATCCTCTCGATGAACTGCTGGAAAATCGTTACCTGAAATACAGAAACATCGGCAAATTCAGCCACGCAGAAAAGTAAGACAGCGAAATTGAGGTAAAATGAAATGGTCGCATCTCAGTCATGGCAGAGTATTTTACAGCAAGTGCTAAAAACAAGCGGAGAACGCCAGCGTATGGCCACGGCCCTCGGACTTTCTCCTATGACGCTCACACGCTGGGCCAGTGGAGAATCTAATCCTCAACGACCGCACATGGTCCGCTTAGTGCAAGTAGTCCAACCGCAATACCGCGATGAATTAACCGAGGCTCTTGAAATAGAGTACCCCGAGATTCATACCTTGCTGAAGGAAGAGACGCAAGACCATATTTCTGCCGATTTTTTCGCGGAACTACTCAGTACCCGCACAACGACCACCGAGTCATTGCGCTTCTGGCGTATCAGTGATATGATCTTAAAGCAATTTCTTGCCCAATTGGACCCCAATCAGCTGGGTATGTCGATTGGTATTGTGCAGTGTATGCCGCCATCACCAAAACATGGCAATAAAATTCGTTCGTTGCGCGAAAGAGCGGGCAGGGGAACATTACCCTGGACAGCAGACCTCGAACACATCGCGCTTTTTCTCGGCATGGAATCACTGGGCGGCTACGCCTCGGAAGTACGCCACATCGTCAATATCGACGATTTGAGTAAGGACAAACTCCTCCCTGCCTATCAGTATGTATATGAAATCAGCGCGGCAGCTCACCCTATTATGTTCAGTGGACGCATTGCTGGTTGCCTTTCCGCGTCCAGCACGCAGATAGGGTATTTCACTCAGCAACGCCAGTCATTGCTGGTCGCCTTCAGTAACCTCGCTGCGCTGGCCTTCGATAATGACGAGTTCTACGACCCGAAACAGATCGAGTTGTACAGTATGCCTAAACCCGATTTTCAACGCCCAATTCTGGATGGGTTCCGGCAACGTGTCTCGCGCATCCTAACGACTGCCACCCATCAACGCCTTCGTATGAGCAATCAAGATGCTGAGAAAATCGCGTGGAGCGAAATCGAAGATGAACTGCTCACGCTGCCAGACGAAGCGTATGCACACTAGCGGCGAACGCGTCACATCAATCTGTTTGCTACGCTATTCGATGCTATACTTACGCATCAAATAACGCAGCTGATCTACTTTTGTCAGACCGAGGAGTTCGATAGCCTGATTGCGATTATATTTGGCCTCCTGTAAGGCCCAACGCACCAGGTACTGTTCGACACGCCCGGTAACTTCCTCTAAGGAGAAAGGCCCGACTGGTCGTACATGTAACCATTGCTCCCAGGGGTCTTGCATGCTGCTGCCTTTGCTATCCATCTGCCCAGCTATTTCATGTGGCAAGTGGATGGGCAACAGTTCATCGCTATTGCTGAGAATCATGGCACGCTCGATGACGTTTTTTACTTCGCGCACATTGCCCGGCCAACCGTAGGCGAGCAGTAAGTGTTGCGCTTCCGGCGAAATGCGGCGCACATTACGAACAAGCGACTTATTAAAATCTTCCACAAAGCGTGCGGCAAAGAGTAAGATATCGCCTGGCCTTTCACGCAGCGGTGGCAAAGGAATTTGCAATACGGCCAGACGGTAAAACAAATCTGAACGGAAGGTGCCATCCTTCATCGCCTGTTCAAGATCGCGATTCGTAGCCGCTAGCACCCGCACATTGATCTTCACTTCTTTGTTGCCACCAAGGCGGAAGAACGATTTCGTCTCCAAGACACGCAATAGTTTCACTTGCATATCAAGCGGCATCTCACCAACTTCATCGAGGAAGAGCGTTCCCCCTTCCGCCAGTTCCAGGAGTCCTCGCTTCGCTTTTTTGGCATCGGTAAAGGCATATTGTTCAAAACCAAAGAGTTCACTCTCCAGCAAGTTATTGGCAATAGCGGCACAATTGAGAGGGTGAAAAGGGCCAGAGGCGCGAAGGCTCTGGTCGTGTATTGCTCGCGCAACTACTTCTTTGCCCGTGCCACTTTCGCCAGTAATCAAGACGGCGGCTGTGTCGCTACGCGCTACACGCGCTACCAGGTCAAATACCTCACGCATGCGCTCGCTATGGCCGACGATGTGGGTAAAGTGGTAATTATCGCTACGTTCACGGCGCAGTTGACGCAGCTCACGGTACATCGCGCTCGTCTCTAGCCCACGGCGTACCACCAACAATAACTCGTCCAGATCGAAGCCCTTCAAGAGATAATCCACAGCTCCCAGCTTCATAGCAGCCACGGCAGTTTGTACATCACCGTAAGCCGTGAGCATCACCACTGGCAACTCCTGCTCAGTCTCACGGATACGCTCCAGGACTTCCAGCCCGCTCATTTTCGGCAGACGCAGATCGAGCAGGACCAGGTCAATGCTGTCTTTTTGGAGCACCTGCAAGCCAGTCTCGCCATCTGCTACAGCAGTAACCTCGTAGCCATGTTTCCTGAGATAACGTGCAAACTGATGAGGAAGGTGTGGCTCGTCATCAATGATGAGTATACTCAAACTCACGTTTTATTTTTCCCCCAGGGCCTGTGAATGATTGCCAGGGCGACCGCAAGGGTCGCCCTGGTAGCTACCGTTGCATTGCTGGCAATCATTCACAGGCCCTGTATTTTCCCTTCTTCCATTGCCAGGGTAGACTACTACGCTCCTATTCAACTAGTGGTAGCCGCATCGAGAATGTGGCACCATGGCCGGACTGGCTCTTTACCAGCAAATGGCCGTGGTGATCCTCTATCAGGCGGCGAGTGATCGGTAAACCGAGACCAATACCATGGGCTTTGGTGGTGAAAAATGGCTGAAAAATACGTTTCAGCTGCTCCGCTGTAATCCCAACACCCGTGTCACTTACCGCTAGTTCCAACCAACAGTGCTGGTCTCGGTAGAACCCAATGGGAGTACCAAATTCAATGGCGACCTCTTTTGCATGGCTTATTGGCAAGTGCGTTGCTTTTTCCGTGTATACAACCTGACAGGAAACGGAGAGTACTCCACCGTCAGTCATCGCCTGGAGAGCATTCGTATAGAGGTTAAAGAGTACCTGCTCCATCTGTGCAATGTCTACAAAGACTGACGGAACATCCTGATACGCCCGCTGAATGGTCACACCTAATTCAGCGCAGCGCGACTGCATGACCTTTAAGACATGATCGCTCAATTCTCTCAGGTTACAAACGACGCAATGTAATTGACGCGGCCTGGCGAAAAGCAGCAAATCACGCACGATCGCGTCAAGTCGCTCAACTTCCTTCAAGACTACAGTCACCGATTCTTGTGCCTCTTCATTGACCGTGGAATGCCCATCTTCTTGAGCGCATTGTCCAGTAGTATCTTCTGTCAAGTCGTCCTTCAGCAATTGCATCGAGGTTTTGATGGAAGCCAACGGATTTCGTACTTCATGCGCAACGCTAGCCGCCATTTCACCCAATGATGCCAGGCGATCAAGACGGCGTTTCTCCTCTTCCAGTTGATGCATGAAGGTGACATCGTCCAATACCTGGCGCAATAATTTCCGCGCCTCATTCCGCGCCTCAACCACCTCGGCCATCAAATGTATATTTTCGAGAGCCGCGCTGGCCTGGCTAACCAATACCTGCAATAAGACAAGTTCTTCACGGCGCAACTTCCACGCCTTGTGATAGGCACCCACGACCATACCATGTACTTTCGCTCTCTGCGTACTCCCTCTGCTCCCCTTCTCATCAGACGCACGCGTTCTATCCACTCCATAGTTATGAGGATGTAAACGTGATGCGTTCATAACGAGAGGGATAGCGAAGAAGGTTTTGATGGTGGCTGGAAGGTGCTGAAAATACTCAATCGCCTGGGCATCACCTGGGCGTTCGAGGATAAGTGGTGCGAGCGGTGAGGAGTGTAATTCACCTTGTTTGCTAAAACGATCCAGCAACATTTCCTGCAAAACCAGGGGCATCCAGGGAGCAGTAGCAGTAGGGACGGTAGGAACGGTGGCAGTGATCAAAGCGCAAAGGTCAACCGAGGTTATTTCTTTTGTCCGTTGCGCGACGATACTGTATATGCGCTCCGGTTCATAGCCTACACCGTGCAATTGGTTCGCGATACTATTCAGCAATGCTAGTTCGTGAATGCGTTGCCGATCACGTTCCAGGAGACGCGTATTCTCTAGCAGGAGCGCGACCACGTTCGCTACTGCCTCCAGAGCAGGTAAATCGGCTTCCGTCCAATAGGCAGCTTTCACGTTCGCCATTTGTTGCAAAGTATCGGTTATGGGATGTCTACGCTGCACTTGAGCCTCTTCCACATTCCGAAAAGCGACAAGGACGCCTATAGCCCGTTGCCGGTAGAGTAGTGGCACGGCAACCAGTAACGGAGCGGCATTTTCGCTAAGTTTGAGCGTAGCACGACGTTCGCGCCAGGCAGCAGCCTCTGGTAATGCACCATTGAGATCAATAGGGTTGATATGAGCAACGGCAAGCAAGGCGGCAGACCAGCCGGGGATATCGTCAAAAGAGCCAGAGGAAAACTGCAAGGTTTCGCCAATACGTTGATAGAGTAGCACACAACGGCACCCCAACAGATGGGCTAATCGCCGTGGAAGACTATCTCGCAAGGTACGATAATCGGTAATCGCGCTCCATTCGGCCAAAATGGTGGTAATCACTGCTGAGGTATCCAACACCGGAGGTGCATTCAATTGCTCCACGTCCATCACGCATATCCCCCACACAAGCAAAATCTGAGATGTACATCTCTGCCGTGTACTATAGCAGATCATACAGCGTTTTGCACGCAAAGTGGAGGCACATGAAAGGATTGTCACAATACATTGTGTAGAGCCTTACGCAAACGCATAGGTGCAACAGTTATGCATTTGTGCGGAAGACAATAATACACTACAATTATATGGAGGCGGCTTATCCCCGCTCCACCAGTAACAAACAAAAAGAGAGGTGCAACCCGGATGCAACCTGTAAATACGCCACAAGAGCCTACCCCAGGAATAGCAAATATTTCCAACAAGACCCTTCCTACACATAATCGTCACACCGATATAGTCCCACGTTGGGCCGCAGTCATTGGAACGTTAGCTATCGGTGTTCTTTATCTTGCCTTGCCGCAAGAACTCACCTTTGGCCCAAGCTGGTTGCTCTTAGCCCTGGAAATTGTGCTGCTCTTGCCATTGCTCTACTCATGGACAATGCATCGCCCTTTGCCACATATCACTATTCGTATATTGACGCTTGCCATATTGGGAGTGGTTACGTTGGGTCTGGCGGGCAGCATTGCACTGCTCATTTATACGCTGCCAGGCAATAAACAAGCCAGTGTTTTGCTGCGTTCCGCTGGCCTGCTCTGGTGTAGCAATATTCTGGTCTTTGCCCTCTGGTATTGGGAAATCGATGGCGGTGGCCCGCACAAGCGACGCTTATCAGGTCACAAGGCTGCTGACCTGATGTTTCCCCAGCAGGTTGATGGAAACACAACTGGCTGGATCGCGATTTTTATTGATTATCTCTTTGTTGCCTTTACCGGAGCAACGGCCCTCAGCCCTACCGATACCTATCCATTGACGCCGCGAGCGAAAATGCTGATGATGGTCGAAGCCATCTTCTCGCTGATTATCATCGTGCTCCTGGCCGCACGCGCTGTCAATATCCTTGGCTGAGTGCAGAGCGCATTTCATATGACAAATGTCATCTCCATCTCATGATTATCTTTACTACCACGCCGTCTCCTGCCTCCGTATACTTAGCACATAAGAAGAGAGCAACGAGTTCACGAAATGCGAACAAGTGACACAAACACACATTCGTCCTAAAGTGACTCGCCATACTCAATACGAGAAACCCTATTGGTACACACCATAAAAAACAAAATTAAAAAGGAGACTTACCATGAAGACAAACACACAGAATTCCACAGTAGCAAATGCAAACAATGCAACTTCTAAGCTAAAGGTCGCGGCAGTCGTATTGATGGCGGCTGGATGGGGATGGATTGGCGGGAATTTTACACCGATTGGAGCTTCAATTTGGAACTACCTTCTCCATTGCATTTCCATAGTGCTGTTATTGCTCATGAGCGTACAGATGTTCCGGCTGGCTGGTAGCGGTCAACAGACAGAGGCACGTACTGGCTGGGTCAATATTGCCATGAGCATTTTCGCGGTCGTGTCCATCAGCGGTTGTATTGTGTTGATTACGCTCGGCATAGTCAATCCTGATCCCAATTCGGTTGGCGTACATAACTTCGCGGATTGGTTCCCAACAATCATCTTGAATATGGGTACCTTTTTGTGGCTAGCCACGATGATACCGGCCCCACGGCGGCACACGGATGCAAATGTAGCAAGTAGTAACTAGCAGAAACAAAGCCGGGCGTTGTGCAACACATGGTGGATAAACGCCCGACTTCGTTGTAGAATAGAGCAAAAAGCGGGAACGAGGAGAGCATTTATGAGAGAAGCAAATGTAGCAAACGAACCTTTGCCAGCCAAAGGTCGCTCTCCCTACCTCTTGTGGCTCATTTGGGTGGTATGGCTGCCCCTTGCTATTCCTACACTCGTGCAATACTTACAGATGCGTCCCACATTGCCGCGCCTCATCGCTACCCTGGCTGGTGTCGTACTCTTCTTCAGTATCTACATCTGGGCAGCATGGCGCCGTGCGAAAAGTATTGTTGCCGCGTCGTCTCCAAAACACGCGGAAATTATGGTGTGGCTGCTGATCGCCATCTTGCTGGCGATAAATCTTATCGTTATGCTGCTGGGCGGCAATGAATGGCAAGTGCTGTTCTTCTATACAAGTGGTTATGTGGGAGGAAGCATCTCAATGCGCCGGGCAATAGTGGCCGTTGTTGTGCTCACACTACTTTCCGCGGTAATTGGTTGGCTCTCTGGTCTCGGCTGGTTCAGTATTGTGCAAGCGTTCGTTTTTATCCCAGCGATCGTTTTCATTACACAAAATGTGCTATGGTCGATCAAGACGAACTGGGAGTTGCGTGCCGCACGAGAAGAGATTGCTCGTTTAGCCGTGATGACGGAACGGCTACGTATTGCCCGCGACCTGCATGATCTGCTAGGCCACAACCTCTCCCTTATCGCACTCAAAAGTGAACTTGCTGGACGCCTGGTAGGTATATCACCAGAACGAGCGGCCATCGAGATCGGCGATGTTGAGAAAGTGGCACGGACGACTCTCCAGGAGGTTCGTGAAGCTGTTGCGAGCTACCGCCAGCCCACCCTTTTGAGCGAACTGCACAGCGCACAGGAGATTTTGGCTGCTGCTGGTATCACCTATCGATATGACAGCGACGAGAGTGTCATAGGTAAGCTACCAACCGCCATTGAAAGCGTCCTTGCCTGGGTTGTACGCGAGGGCGTAACAAATGTTATCCGCCACAGCCGTGCGCATCAATGTGTGATACGCGTGGGACAGAATAAGCATGATACCTGGGTCGAAGTTACTGATGATGGAAGAGGCACCATGAACAACACTGACAACGGCGGAAATGGTCTACGCGGACTTGTCGAACGCGTAGAAGCGTTGGGAGGAAGATGCGAGACAGGTCGCCTCGTTGAGGGAGGCTTCCGCCTCACCGTTTCAGTACCACATATACAGAGAAACCCCGACGTGGAGCAGCCCAATAGAGCTTCACAAGTACAGCAACCAGCAAATCTAGAGCGTGCTGATAGCGATGGACAGAGGAGTCAACAGCGATGATTCGTGTATTGCTGGCAGAAGATCAGGCTATGGTACGAGGCGCACTCGCGGCCTTGCTCACCTTAGAAGGCGATATAGAGATTATCGCTGAAGTTGGCACGGGGGACGCTGTGGTGCCAGCAGCACTTTCCACGCATCCAGATGTGGCCTTGTTGGACATAGAGATGCCCGGTTGCGATGGCATCACCGCTGCCGCTGCCCTCCACGAACAACTTCCATCGTGCCGCGTGCTTATTCTGACCACATTTGGTCGTCCTGGTTATCTGCGCAAGGCGATGGAGAGCGGCGTTGTCGGTTTCCTGCTCAAAGATGCACCGGCTACCCAGCTTGCAACGGCCATCCGGCGTGCTGTCGCCGGCGAGCGCGTTGTCGATCCCACGCTGGCAATGGCCGCGCTCAGCGAGGGCAATAATCCCCTCACCGAGCGGGAACGAGCGGTATTGGCAGCCGCTACCCGTGGTGCCAGCATCGCGGAGATCGCCACGTCGCTCTTTCTCTCCGAAGGCACCGTCCGTAACTATCTCTCGGTAGCTATCCAGAAAATGGGAGTACACAACCGCATCGAGGCCGCGCACATCGCCGAGCAGAAGGGTTGGCTCTAACACACGTTCACGCTGAACCTGTTTTCCGGTTAACCCTTTACAGACGATACGTGACTTCCTTCCCTTCGTCTTCCCCACCTCTCCTGAGTACACTTTTCCCTGGTGTAGTGGTTGCCACTTCATGTCCATTCTTAAATACATGGAGACGGGTAGGCACGAGGCGCAGGGCCTCAAAAGCCGAGGGTGCGTCGAGTACCAGGAAGTTCGCTGGTTTGCCCTCTTCGATGCCATAACCGTCCTGGATACGCAGGGTCTTTGCCGCGTTGCCAGTAATCAAATCCAGCACATCGTTGATCTCTTCATAGCCGCTCATATGACAGAGGAAGAGAGCTAATTGGGCGGCCGCCAGCATATCGCCTTTGCCCAGAGGGAACCAGGGGTCCATGATGGAATCATGTCCCAAGGCCACGTTAACCCCACCCGCTAATAGTTCCTTCACCCGTGTGATACCACGCCGTTTGGGATAGGTATCAAAGCGGCCCTGCAAAACAACGTTATCAAAAGGATTGGCAATAACGTTCATCTGCGCACGGGCCAACAAGCGAATAAGTTTAAAGGCATACGCATTATCATACGAGTGCATTGCCGTACAATGGCTCGCCGTGACGCGTCCCTGCCAGCCCTGTTCAATCGTATCAGCCGCCATCACCTCGGTAAAGCGCGAAAGTGGATCATCGGTTTCATCGCAGTGACAATCAATGTCACGGTTAAACTCTTTGGCCAGGTCAAAGGTATAGTGAACACTATCGACGCCCATGTCGCGTGTCCACTCGTAGTGCGGGATGCCACCGACGATATCGCAGCCCAATGCCATTGCTTCGCGCAACAATTCGCGCCCGTTCGGGAAAGAAAGAATACCATCCTGGGGAAAGGCGACCAATTGCAGGTCACAGATATCGCGTACCTCTTCCCGTACTTCTAGCAGCGCACGAAGGGCCGTCAGGCTGGGGTCGCACACGTCTACATGGCTGCGAATATATAATGTTCCCTGGGCCACCTCCCAACGAACTTCCTCTAAGACACGCCGCTTGACATCTTCGCGGCTTAAACTGGGCTTGCGCTCACTCCAAATCTGAATGCCTTCCAGCAGCGTACCGCTTGTATTGTAGCGTGGTTGACCAACGGTGAGGACGGCATCCAGATGGACATGGGCATCAATAAACGGTGGTACAACGAGCCGACCACCAGCATCTAGCTCTCGCGCCGCACTATCAATTGGAAGTTCAGGAGCAACACGGACAAAACGCCCATCCTGCACCGCGATATCGACCAGTCCCTGGGAGCGATGAAGCTGCGCGTGACGGATAAGAAGATCATACTGCATACAAAGTTCCTTCTAACAGGGCGGTCGCAAGGGTCAATCTAGCTCAAATAGAGTGTAGGGGCCGGTTTACCGCGCCCATCGCCGATTGATCGGCCCGTCCGTGGTAAACCAGCCCCTACAGGCATTCCCGATGAATGCTCCCGTATTTGAAATGTAGTGACCGCAAAGATTGCCCTGGATACTACTACCTAAATCCAGCTATCTCAGGCCGCTACTTTTTCTTGCGCTCGCTCACGACCCGAGTTCAGTTCAATGCGGCGCAGGATGAGGTAGGCAATGCCGGCGAGAACAACACCAAGTTCAAAGCCAACATCCATGCCAAAGGGCTGATTAATCAGACCACCAACAAGTCCGGTAATCGCCCATCCGCAGGTACCAGATGAACAGAAAGCGTTAGTTTCATGAACTAAAGGCAACGGAATTAACGAGACTTTTTGCGCAATGAAAAAGGTCTGGGCAAAGCCAAGATAGGCACCGAAGAGGCCAATGACCAACGAAACAATCGCTGCCCAACCAATCGGAAGCCTGGAACGGGTATTCCAGTCATCGGCGTTATACTTGCCACGTCGGAAAACAAAATGTTCCAGAATGAGAATAATTGCCCATGGACCAAGCCAGTAAGCAACCAGCAGGACAAAGCTCGAAAGTGTCTCATTAAAGTTGGAAGCAGCGGGAATGGCAATCAACACGTATATCACTGCCCCAATGAGGGTCCAAACAGCGCGATTGACACGTTGAAAGGGCCTTCCAAGCACTTGCATGGATAAGCCAAGGCTATAGTCGTTGGGAATATTGTTCGCGATGATACTGAGCGCAAGCAAGACCTGGAGCACTTTCCCAAAAACTCCTAGAGGATTCAGCACTAACCCCAGGAGAGTACCACCTGTAGGGCTAGCAGAAGCGGGAACAGTAATCGAGGTAAGGGCAATTCCAAACGTTTCTAAGAGTACACAAGGGATAAAGATACCGAGAAATGTGAGCCAGAAGACGCGTGCAGGTGATGTATCTTCAGGCTGATTCACATTATAATCGGCGGCATAGGAACTCCATCCTGTAGCGAAACCATAGACTGCTCCACCAAATGAGATCAAGCCAGCGATTTCGGCTGCTCCCATTGCCGGTGTAGGTATAGCATGAAAATGGGGAGAGCCTACAGTACCTATGACCAACATGATAATGAAGATAACGGCCAGGGGCATCCAGGCATAGCGTTCATAACGATGAACATATCTATAGCCATAAATACTGACCAGGGTTGTGAGAGCAGCAATAACCAGGATACCTACCCAGTTAGGGACAGCACCATTGCTAAGAGTCGTGACCAATTGACCACCTACGATAACATTGACTGCAGACCAGCCAATACATGCCCCGACATTGAAAATAGCCGTGATGATACCACCTACCCACCCAAAAGAGAAACGTGAGATGGTCATCTGACGCAATCCTAGTTTTGGCCCAAGGGTAGAGAAAAATGCGGGTGGCAACACTCCCAGAGCATTGAATATGATAATAATAACCAAACTATCCCAAAAACCAAGCCCAAATGCTGTGGTGGCTAATGCGCCGAGCGCGACTGTGGAGATAACCATATTAGCGGAGAGCCACATGGTGAAGTTGTCTAAAATACGAACATGGGTGCGCGTAGCGGGCGAGACACGCTCAATACCGTGTGTCTCAAGACCTGTTTCTTCGGGAATAGTGACGACATCGGTAGCCATTCTTTCACCTTTCTGAAAAAACTGTTGAACTTTTCTTAAACGAGAAACGAGGTGCAAATGAAACGAAGTGCAAATGCCAGTCGAACTCTAGCCCGATGGAGCTAGCTGAAACTGCGAAGTCCTCCTTGCCTTCTGCATACTAACTATGTTGAACAACTAAAGACGCCTTACTATTACGATACTATATACCTGCATGAGTTACAAATGGAGATGTAGATCGCTCAAGGCTGGTGCAAGATCGGGAAGATATCGCTTGCTGGTAGGAATGCAGAGTACAACAGCCCTGGTAGATCGATACATACCAACGTCTTTAAGATACGTCAAGTATACCAGAATCATCACAAAGTAGCTAGGGTTTACCGTCTAATGGAAAGAAAAAAGTCCCATCTATTATCTCAAATCCTGCGAGAAGCGAAAAACGTAAAAATCTGCCTGAAATTTTACGAAAAACCCATGAAAATCTATTGTTTCCTAACAAATCATATCATTTAGCGCGAAAAAGCTACTGAATTAGTAATCATATGGCTAAACACTGGACTATATCGTTCAAAGTATGTACAATGGGATATATATACATATTGTACATATTTTGGGGCTAACAGTACACAGAGCGTTCATATTTCCATAAGCCCCGTTAACTATTTTCGGCATCATTCATAGCATCTTGAGGAGGTTCGCATGTCTTCTACGCATTCCCAGACGCCCAAAGGCACCTCACCCACTTCCAACGAAGGCAATAAAGCCACTACGGGTACTTCTGAGCAGTCCGGTAAAGAGAATGAAGACGTGCTGCGTCATGCTCTCGCGACCAGTCGGGCCGAGAATGACCTGCTGAATGAGGTTATTTCAACTATTGGTTCGACGCTGAACCTCGACGAGGTGCTTCGTCACCTGGTGGATATCCTTGTACGGGCCGTATCGTGCCATGCCGCGTTCATCTATCTCTATAACAAAGAGAAAGATCGCTTGGTGCTAGCCAGCACCAGCGAACAGTATCAACACCTGGTCGGCAAGATCGAGATGGCCCTTGGCGAAGGGATCACCGGTTGGGTCGCGTTGACGCTGAAACCAGTGATATTAAAAGACGATGCGATGGAAGACCCACGCTTCCGCTACTTTCCCGACCTGGAAGAGGAGAAATTTCAATCGACAATGACCGTGCCCATCCTTGGCAAAGATCGGCACCTCATTGGCATTATTACGATGCATACCGTCGCACCCTACGAGTTCACCGGGCAACATCAAGCCTTTGTTAGCAACACGGCAACATTGGTCGCCTCGGCTATTGAAAATGCTCAACTATACGAAAATACACAGCACAAGCTCAGCATTTTGACCTCACTCTCTGTCTTGAGTCAGACCATCAGTTCGGGACTGTACCTGGACGAGATGCTGCGCTCACTGGCAACATTGACCATGCAAATTATGGAGGTCGATCTTTGTGTCATTATGCTTGTAGAGCAGGCACGCGGTCGCTTGACGGTACGCGCCTCCTCGCCAAACCTCAATGACCGTGCTTTGAACTTTCAGCCGATTGATGTTGATCGCAATGCCTGGGAAAAGCTGCGCGAAATCAACGAAGTGTCCTTTCCCGTAGACAAAGCACGCGACCCATTGACCGAGATGCCTCTCCACGCGTTTGAACGGTTGAATCCTTTGAAGGACTCGCAGTATAAAGCATTGCTCTCCGCACCGTTGATTGCTGGGACTGAACATCTGGGACTGATTAACTGCTACTCCAGTAAAACACGCCGCTACACAACCGAGGATCACACGTTGCTCAGCACCATCGCAAATCAGGTGGCAATGGCGATTAAAAATAGTCATCTCATTGACCTGCTGGCCCAAAAGAACATCGTGAAGGGCTTTTTCGATGATCTGATGTATGGCGCGTACGATACCGAAGATTCCTTGCGCCAGCGAGCGAACTTCCTGGGTTGTGACTTGACTAAGCCTCAGTTGATTGCCATGATTGAATTTTCTCAGCTCACTGACGAAAAAGAGGAGAAAGATGGACATCCATCTGCGGAACAGCTGGGAGTTACCGCGCCCCTGCAAACGGAAGAGGAACGCTTATCCGCCTACAAACGCATCAGCGGTCTACTGCGGCGGCGCATTCAGGATAGCTATCCCGGTTCGATCATTTACGAACAGGAGAACTTGCTGACCTGCATTCTCTGTCTGAGCAAGGACCCGACCACGGTACGACTGAAAACGTGGCTGCGTGATCTGACGCGGCAGATGCGCAGCGAACAAAATATTCGCCTGGCCATTGGAGTCGGCAACGCCTGTCAGAGTATCAGCGATTATCGTCGTGGCTTCGCGGAGGCCAGTGAAGCCCTCCAAATGGGGCAAAACCTGCATAGCGATGGGGGAGTGACCCACTTTAATGATCTGGGCGTCTATCGCTACCTCTACAAGATTGCACGCATGGACGATCTGCGCGATATGTATCAGGATCAGGTGGCCCACATCGCCAGCTATGACCACCGTAAAGGCACTGATCTGCTCGATACGTTGGAAACATATCTGGAGTGTGCCGGCAATCTGACAAAAACGTCCAACCGCCTGTTTGTTCACCGCAACACGTTGATCCAACGCCTCGACCGCCTGCAATCGCTCTGCGAGATCGACCTGCAAGAGCGCAGTAACTGGCTCACGCTCCAGGTAGCAATCAAAGTCTACAAGCTGCGCTCTAATGGAACCCAATAGAAAAGAGAGTTTTCAGTATTCCTCGTCGCATCCGGTGGCAGGAAAGAGAATACCATGCAAGAATTCATTTCATCATAGCAATACGTGCAGCGGCCGTCACAAAACTCGACAAAGCGGCGATATTCTTTGGTCTGAATGAACGGAAGGACTCCGTTATAGCACAGAAGAGCGGAAAATGCCCCTTTCCCCCCCACTCTTGTCGCCCTGATTTCAATGCGCTATACTGGAGCTATATTTATTGATAATATATACAGTAGTTTCAGATAATAGCCTCTTGAGAATGCCTCACTGCAATAAGGAGACATACCTGTGGAGGAGTTACTTCATACGATCATAGCCTTTATTGAGGCCGAGACCTGGCCCGAATCTCAGCGTTTGGTAGAACAGCATCCTGAACTGTTGCACACAGAGACGGACTTGTTGTTACAGCAACTGGCACGAGCACAAAGCGATGAAGAGATGAAATATCAGGTGGAGGAACATCGGGCATTACTAGGTCGTTGTCGAGAAGTAGGTATTGATGAGACGTTCAAAGAGAAACTGGGTCTGCTAAGAACTGCAAGTATTTTTGCACGTCATCCTCCTGGATTTGAGCCAGATATGGCGAGAATTATGGAGCTGAGCAAGCATGGGCAAAGCGATCCATCTGCTCTTTCCCTACTTGCTCATGCTATCGAGGGAGTTCTCTCTCGTTCACTGTCAGATGAATATGCAGCATTTCGGGCCGCCATGATGTTCCTTCTGGGCAACACCTATAGTAATTCGCGGACAGGTGATCGGGATGAGAACCTTTCCCATGCCATTATGTACTATGAACAAGCATTACAAATCTACACTTTGGATGCAATGCCGTCTGAGTATGCCATGACACAGAACTATCTGGGAAAGGTGCATGCGGATCGGCAGACGGGGGATTGGACTAAAAATCTTCAGCATGCGATTGAGTGCTACAAAGCAGCTCTCGCTGTTTACACGTCTCAGACTGCTCCATACGAATATGCTGATGTTTATAATCAACTGGGCTTAGTTTATCACGATTTACCAACAGGAAATCGATCCAATAACTTAGCCAACGCGATTGACTGTTATCAAAGGACTCTCGCCATCTACGCCTCGCGTCCATTGTCGCTAGGTTATGCAATGGTACAAAACAACCTGGGCAATGCCTATGCTGATCTGCCGACGGGGGACCGGGCAGACAACCTGGCTCGTGCGATTGAATGCTACAAAGTGGCCCTCACTATCTGTACGCCTGAAAAGACTCCGAATCAATATGCTCGTGTGCAGCTTAATCTTGGGAATACCTATGCAACCTTGCCGCTAGGTAATCGCAGCGAGAACCAAAACCATGCGATTGAATGCTACAAAGCAGCCCTCACCATCTGTACCCCTCAGAACATGCCTCAGGAGTATGCTAGCATACAGAACAGTATGGGTTTGGCTTATTATGATCTGCCGACGGGGGACCGGGCAGACAACCTGGCTCGTGCGATTAAATGCTACAAAGCAGCTCTCACTATTTATACTTTGCAGGCAACACCATTAGAGTATGCCATGGTACAGAACAGCTTAGGATTAGCTTATGCTGGCTTGTTGACAGGCGATATATCTAAGAACCGGCAGAAGGCTATTGCATGTTATAAACGAGCATTGCAAGTCTATACTTTTCAAGCCACCCCACTGAGATACGCAGGTATACAGCAAAATTTGGGTGATGTCTACAGCTATCTGCCAGCAGGAGACAGGAATAAAAATCTGCGCGGTGCCATTGAGTGCTATGAAGCAGCCCTTACTGCCTATACTCCTCAAGCAACGCCGCACGACTATGCTGGCACACAGAATAGCCTGGGGGTCGCTTATACCAATCGACCAACAGGTGATCGAACAGAGAATTTACGTCGTGCTATTAGATGCTACAAAGCAGCCCTCGCCGTTTATACCTCTCAGACTACACCACAGGAATATGCCGCTGTGCAGAATAATCTAGGTACCGCCTATTCTGACCTGCCAACAGGTGAACGGGTAGAGAATCTCACCAGTGCCATTGAGTGCTACAAAGCAGCCCTCACTATCTACACTCCCCAGACCACGCCATTGAACTATGCACTCGCCCAACAAAATCTAGGTACTGCCTATTCTGACCTGCCAACAGGTGAACGGGTAGAGAATCTCATCAGTGCCATTGAGTGCTACAAAGCAGCCCTCACTATCTACACTCCTCAGACCGCACCGCTAGAATATGCGAGAACACAAAGCAATCTGGGCAATGCTTATTCCGACCTGTCTACTGGTGACCAAACTGAGAACTTGAAGTACGCCATTGCTTGCTACGAAGAAGCTCTGCTCTATGAGACTCCGGAGATCGCACCATACGCTTATGCGGGTACACAGAACAACCTGGGTACTGTCTACCTCATCTTGCCCACAGATCATGAGGCAAATCTGGTATATGCTGCTGCATGTTTCCAGAAAGCCTTATCCATCTATACCCTGGAGGTAACCCCCCACGAATACCGGCTGGCTAACCGCAATCTGGGCAACCTTTACTTCAACCAAAAAAACTGGGCTTGCGCTATCAGTGCCTACCATGGTGCTATGGAAGCCGGAGAACGGCTCTACCGTGCTGGTATATCTACCGAGAGCAAGACGGCTGAGGTAGTCGAAAATGCAGTTCTTTACCGTAATGCTTCCTATGCAGCGGCTCAGTTAGGAAATCCAGCGGAAGCCCTACTTATTTTAGAACGAGGCAAGACACGTCTGCTGGTTGAAGCTTTGCACTTGCAGATTCCTCGTCCTGTGAACGTCTCTGATGTTGCTTGGACCGCCTTCGGGCAGGCAGGTACTGCGGTACGTACCAGTCTGTCTACTAGTGTTATCGCATTTAATGAGAAAGAGGATATAGTACAGGCGTATAAAGCTCGCGAGCAGAGAGCGCAGGAGGCTAATGAAGCTCTAGACCACTCCATTGAGCGCGTTCGTGAGTACGCTCCAGATTTTCTGAGGGAAATTAGCTTATCTACGATCTTGGCACTCTTTCCCAATGAGCATACAGGGTTAGTGGCTTTTTGTTGCACTGAGCAGGGCAGTATGGGCTTGATTATATGCCGAAACCATGTGCAGATGGTGGATATACCAGGCTTTACCCAAACGACGCTGCATAGTTTGCTCATTGACCACGATGCCTTTGGCAATTCTATCGGCGGCTGGCTGGCAAGCTACCAGCACTACCGGGAAGATCGTAGTGAATCTGCTTTTGACACTTGGCGAGCAGTTATGATGCACACACTGAGAGAGATAGGACAGCATTTCCTAACTCCCATCCTGGCTATGCTGCCTGATGATGTTGAACAACTCATCTTCTTACCATCAGGAGAACTATTCCTTTTCCCACTGCACGCGGCGCCAATGTCCGTTCACACTTCAGATTTAGTGTGCGACCATTATCAAGTCATCTATACTCCCTCGATTGAGGTGCTAATTAACAGTCGGATCAAGAATACGCAGGAGAGGGAGCGCAGCCTCTACGCTGTAATCAATCCTACGACTGATCTCATCCTCGCTTCGGTTGAAGGTGCTGCTATTGCCCGGTTCGCTGCTGAGTGCCGAGTCGATGAAGGGTCAAGCGGAACAAAAGAGCGTGTACTTGCTGGAGTAAGTGGGCGAACCTATGTGCATTTCGCTTGTCGTGGTAGCTACGACTGGGAAACCCCGTCTGTCTCTGGACTTGATCTGGCTGATGGTCGCCTTACCTTGGCTGAGTTGCAGGATGGAGCGGTTGATCTTACCTCTGCCCGACTGGTGACGCTCTCTGCCTGCGAAACTGGCATGGTCGATGTCATCAAGGGTAGTGCAGAGGAGTATGTGGGCGTACCAGCAGGTTTCCTACTGGCTGGTGTGCCCTGCGTAGTTAGCAGCTTGTGGGCGGTGCCAGATCTCTCCACCACCCTGTTGATGGAGCAATTTTACCACAACCATCTAAACAATGGCATGGACTTCGCGACAGCATTGCGTGAGGCTCAGAAGTGGCTGCGTGAGTTGAGCATTGGAGAAGTAGTGCAGTACGCCGAGCAGTGGTATCGACAGTCTCGGCAGAAAGAGAAAGCAGAGTTGTTCAGATGTATGCGCTACTATCGTTACCAGGCTCAGCGTGATCCGACCTTGCGTCCGTTTGCCCACCCCTACTATTGGGCAGCTTTCACCTGTATCGGCACCTGAGAAAGAGATGCATATACAGGCCAGGCTGCCTGGCCTGTAACCAGATGGAGTAGTTTTTCTGAATTCGAAAAAGGGAGGAAACAATGGATCTGCAAGCAGTTGTGATGACGACATTTGTCTTGCTTGAAGCTGAATGGCCTCTAACCAAGGGACGTGAGCTTATCGAAATGCTGCAGCCTACCCATGTCATTCTGCATCAGAGCGAACCGCAAGAATCCTATTACCTCTATACTTTACAGGAAACACTTGATCGGCTGGAACATGCAGCTCCTACCCTTTCCATTCAGGTGGCGTTCGATTTGTACAATGCTATTGCACCTCCCCTGGTAGAAATTCATACGAACGCAGAAAATGCGCCTGATTGGTGTATTGTGCATGATGAAGGACGACTTGTTGGCTTCTTCGATGCAAGTGTATCACCTGGTGTAATCCGTACACACAGAGGTGAAGTTGGGAAACCAGAGCTTGAAAGGTTGACGAGCCAATCATTAATTGCCGAGTTCCCGGAGCAGGTCGAACTGAACGAACTTACCTCGCTCCTGGTGTCGCTCTCCTCTGAGGAAGGTGCTGGCATTTCTGTTCAGGCATTACCCACAGGAACCACAGTGGACATCATCGTCCAGGTCCGAGGGGGCTTTGTACTCGAGGGAAGAGGGGAAGGTAGCCTGACGATCGCTGATGCGAAAGAGTCCCTACCTCTCCAGTTCAAGTTGCGTAGTACAGCACTAGGGCCGGGACAGATCCGCGTGCTGGCTTTTCATGATGGCATTGCCCTTGGCAAGATGGTACTCGCACCAATGGTCGTGCCGCAGTCCACATACATGCATCCTGTTTCGCCTAGCAGTAATGCGCAGCCATTGGCACCAGTAAGCGTTCAACTCCCTGATCTCACACTGTTTATAGAGGAAACGTGGGTCAATAATAGACGGGCTTTTACATTGAGGATTTCGGCGTCAAATCCAAGTTATGGTCTGAATCTTGCGAAATTCGGGCCAATCATCTTCCAAACGGACCCCGGGCCGTATTTCCAGGAGTTCTACCAAGATATCGAAGACTATCCTATAGCAACGTCTATGGACAGGGCCATTGCTGCTCAAAAGCTGGTTGCCAAAGGTGACGTCCTGTTTAGTACGTTGTTTCCTCCCGAGCTGCGAAGCAAACTCTGGGTGTTGAAAGATCAGATCACATCGGTGTTGGTACAGTCTGAAGAACCATGGATCCCTTGGGAACTGTGCAAACTGTGTGGGGAAGAGAATGGACGGCTAGTCGCAGGTCCATTTTTCTGTGAAGCGTTTACCATCACACGCTGGTTGCCCGGCCTTAGCTTCAAGCCGAAACTAACGCTCCAGAACATGGCTGTTGTGGTGCCGTCTGATTCGGGCTTGCCCTGTGCATTCTCTGAACTAGAGTATCTGTTGTCCTTGGCCCAAAGTGGCAGACGAGTGAAACGCATCCCGGCTAAGTTCCTGGATGTGTATAATGCATTAGCGTCTGGCGAGTACGACGGCTGGCATTTCACGGGGCACGGTGGCTATCGCGCCTCTGATCCAAATCGGTCAGCTATCTACCTAGAAAACCGAGAAACCTTTAAGCCTGAACAGCTTGTAGGCGTGGTGACCAATCTTGGTGCTTCCCGCCCGCTAGTCTTCCTGGATGCCTGCCAGATCGGGCGTAGCGGGATGTCGCTAACGGACATCGGGGGCTGGGCCAAGCAGTTTCTGTTCGCGGGTGCAGGTGCATTTATTGGTCCCTACTGGTCGGTGTATGATCAACCAGCTTGTGACTTTGCCAAGGAACTCTATAAGCGCTTGCTCGTAGGTCTTTCAATAGGCAAAGCTGTTCAGGAAGCTCGCCTTGCGATTAAAGCTACAGGTGATCCCACATGGCTGGCCTACACAGTCTTTGCCGATCCGTTTGCAAGAGCGGATGGCTCACTATCTTCTTGACGTTTACATGCGCCAACAAACATCCAAAAACTCCGTCATATAGTGTCCAAACTAACAGGTAGTTCGTATCCAAGCACATCGTTATCCAGAAATTAGCTCACTTCGTGGGGCTGCCGGTAGTTTGAAACAACAACTAACCTGGGAACGCATACAGCAAATAGCCCAGGAAGATCGTTTCGATACAAAGGACGAAAGTTAAGAACACTCTTCATCGCCGCAATGGCATGTTTCGCCGGTACGGGCTTCATGGAGGGCTTCACGGCCCTCACTGACGATAAAGTAGACGAGAACAAGGGCGGCAAGGGGATCGGCCCACCACCAACCAAAGAAGGTGTTGAGCAGGAGGCCAAGCAGGAGCGTGATGGACATATAGGCACAGGTCACGCTGCACATAGCATCGGCCTTTAAAGCGGCGCTGCCAATATGTTTCGCCACGCGCAACTTGCCCTGCCAGAGGAGTGGCATGACGATTGCCGCTGCAATAGCAAGGCCAATACCCCACCAGGATGGCTGCGCACGGCTTTGCGTTAGCAATGAAAAGGCACTATCGGCCACGATATAGAAGGCAAGGACAAAGAGGCTGATGGCAGTGACCCAAGCCGCCCGGCGTTCGGCCTGTTCAATGGCCGTGAGTGTTCCGCCACGCTGCTCAACGAGCAAACGCCACAAGAGGATGCCACCGGTAACGAGTTCAATGATGCTGTCAATGCCAAAGCCTTGCAAGGAGACGCTGTGGCTAGCAAAACCTGCGCTAATGGCGATACTGGCCTCGATTACCATCCAAAACAGGGTCAGTAATTCGATAGCGACCCCGAGACGTAATTGTTGCGCACGCTCAGCGACAACACCAGAGGAGGTATCCTTCACCATCTTCACTTGTTGAGCCATCGCAACACCCCTACTTTCCTATGCGCTCGGTACGCAACGGTTTAGCGAGCGATACCTCTTGCATATTGTCTGCAATGTGGTCATGATCGTTGCATTTCTGATTGAGGGTCTCCATGCAGCAGTAGAGACCTTCTACGTCACAGCAGGTTCCCTGGTCTTCACCACATTCAAATTGGATGGTCGTGTGACCAATATGATACGTATTGTGCAACATCGTTGTCAGGGATTGTAAGATGGGCGAGCTACCGCTAAAAGGAAGATCGTCAATAAGCGTATGACACGAGAGGGCATACATGCCACTGGCAATGCACCAGACATGGAGATCATGAACATCCTGCACACCCTTGACACTTTTCATATCCTTGACCAGATCGACCATTGAGATATCTCTAGGTACAGCTTCCAGCAGGATATCGGTGGTCTCACGTAGAATACGCCACGCGCCAATAGCGATCAGTACAGCAATACCGATGGAAAGGATCGGGTCGGCCAGTGTCCAGTTGGTCAGCAGAATGATGATGCCAGCGATGATAACACCAACAGAGGCGGCAACATCGCCAAAAACGTGCAGGGTTGCAGCACGAACATTGAGGTTATGTCCCTCTTTCTGTAAGCCAAAACCGATAAAGAGGTTGACGGCAATACCAATACCCGCGGCAAGGAACATAATCAGCGGCTGCACCGGCTCTGGATGCTGGAAACGCTGAATAGCTTCCCAGGTGATGGCGAAGGCGATGAGTATCAAGGTGATGGCATTGATCAGGGCAGCCAGAATGCCTACGCGATGATAGCCAAATGTCTTGCGAGCATTGGCTGGTCGCTCAGCCTGCGCGGTCGCGAACCAGGCCAGGCCCAGGGCAAAAATGTCGGTCACTACATGGCCCGCGTCCGAGAGCAAGGCCAACGAGTTGGCCATGATCCCACCAAGCAGCTCGGCGGCGAGGATGATAAGCGTCAAGAAGAAGGCAACACGCAATGTTTGTTTGGCCATGCCATGGGTATGATTATGAGCATGACCGGAATGTTCGTGGCTCATGCTGGCACCTGCGCCTCTCTATTCACTTCATGTAGCGAGGGTTCACTGGTATGGGTCAAGCCTAATTCAAGCAACTGGCGAATATGTTCATCAACCAGGCGATAATACACGACTCGTCCAACCTTGCGCATCGCCACCACCTTTTGATTACGCATAACGCGCAATTGATGGGAGATGGTAGTATCATCGCGTCCAAGGCCAGTAGCCAGGTCGCAAACACACAATTCTCCGGTAGGAGCACGCAGCAAAGCATACACCACCTGCAAGCGCGTCGGGTCGCTTAATACGGCAAAAAGCGCAGCCAACCGCGTTGCGCTGCTATGGTTCAAATGGTTTTGTCGTACAGCGAGCACATGTTCAGCGTGAATGACACGCTCCTGGCACCTATCATTTTCAGGGACAAGATCGCCTTCGGGTGCAATGACTTGCATCCCTACAGACCGAGCAGCCATGATAACATCTTCTTTCTTTTGCATACCTGCACATGTATGCAACTATTAGTATTATAGCCCAAACGAGCATAATTAACAAGGCATGATGCAGACCCTGTAAGGTCTGTGAATTATTACCAGGGCGACCGCAAGGGATCGCCCTGGTCGTCATCATCGTATCATCGGCAATCATTCACATATTCTACAGACTCTGGTTGTGTACCTGGCATAATCTTCCTTGCAACTCATTCTTTCACATGCTAGACTTAAGCGTGTCTCAATCATTACTACTGACAACGACCGACATGTGGTGGCAAAGGCTGCGTCCTCGACTGATACTACTCTATATAGTAGTGGCACTGACATTGCTCGTTTTGAGTTTCAGCGGGCATATACGTTTACTGGGCGACGTTGGCAAAACCTTTGGCGGCTTTTTTTGGGCCATCGACACGGATGGACAGATAGTTGTTGTCTCCACACTCCCCGAGTCCGCTTCATTTGGCGCATCCACCAGTTCTATCACCAATTCCGATACGATTGTTGGCGTAAAGGTCAGCGATAAAAAAGGACAGGTGCGCTGGGACTGGCAACAAAGTAACCAGCACCAAGGAACAGTACCGTTAGGAGATGCCTATTTGCACGCCAAAGTGGGCGATACCGTGACCTATACGATCAGACATAGCAATGCTACAGAGGATTACACATCTTCACCCACGCTGTTGTTCAGCTTTGCTATGTGGTTGCAAAATTATGGCCTTGCACTGCTCGCTGGTCTAAGCTGGCTCCTTGTAGGAACTGTCCTACTCGTCAGGGCGAAGGATTGGACAGGAGCGGTCGAGGGCATTACACTCATACCGCCAGCAATGCTCTTTCTCCTCTATAGTCATTGGGGCAACGTGCAAACGGCTTATCCCGCGGATATCGTTTTTCAATTGCTCTGGGTGCCAGCATTTGCGCTACTGGGTGCGGCCTTTATTCACCTGAGCTTGACCTACCGCCCAGAAGTCATGCTTGCGGCACGTCGTCCGCGCTGGTTGACAGACGGCTTACCATATCTGCCACTTATCGCTCTTGTCGCCTTTGAATGGAGTTCGCTACTCCTCTTTGGCAAAGTAGCGGCACGGCCCCATTTGATCATCTCTCTCGGCTACGGAGCGTTCGGGGGTGTGCTGAGTTTTGGCATTGGGATTATCTCGCTGCTGCGTGTGCTACGTATTCTGCCTGGCAAACAGATACCGGAGAACGTGCGCCATCGCCTCGGTGATCTCTTAACGCTGTGGTTTGGCGGCATTGGCTTAGGCTTTTGCCTGGGCGTCCTCCCCATTCTCCTGAACGGGCATCCACTGCTACCGCTACAACTATTCTATGTGCTGGCTATCGTTTACCCATTTCTGTTGCTCTATGCCATTCGCTCTTTGCGTTTGATTGATCGCTTACAAGTTACATTGGAGCAGCGCGAGGATGCCCTGCGCGAACAACAAAAAACCGCCGAAGCATTACGCCTGACGAACGCCGAACTCACCCAGGCTACCTCACTGTTGCTCTCTGCCGATGCCCATTTGCGCTCAGTACTTTCACAACGTATCCATGACCAGCCGAAACAACAAGCTCTACGCATGCGTACGATTTTAGGTCACTGGCAACTTAAATTGAAAAGAGAGGCGGAACACGATGCCTCCGGCAAAGTTCCGGCTCAACCGATCATCGAAACACTGGAGAGGGTACGCAAGATCAGCGAGGAGATGGAGAGCGATCTGCGTGGTCTACAATTACTCGTTGAGGATGCCTACCAACGCCGTAGCCTGGGCCTGAGACTGCACCTGGAAAAACTGATTAAGGAGGATTTGCCCGCACTTCAACCAGAGTCGTCGTTGAAAGTGAAACCCGACCTGCGGGCACTGGATGTACTTAACCGCGACCTGGAACTGACAGAAGAGGGAACAAAGGTAGCGGAGGCGATTTCCTATACGGTCACGCAAGCGTTGCTGAACGTCTACAATCACGCGGAAGCCAGCTACGCTACCATACAAACGTTGTGCAAAAATGGCACTATCGAGGTAAACATTACGGATGATGGACAAGGGTTTGATACCAATAGCATTGCACCAGAGAAAACGAGCTTGTTTAAGGCCAAAATGAAAGCCCGTGAGGCAGGTGGTATATTCTCCGTGCAATCAATACCTCGACCACTAGACGATCATGGCACAACGGTTCTCTTACGCTTGCCCATTCCCCACGTTCAGCAACAGGTTATTTCCAGCCCACTCCCGGAATTGCCAGTATATTAGCTAAAGACATTGGGAGGAGTAAGATACTATGAACACTCTCCCCATTCAAACAGCAAGAACATTTCTTATCGGCACTATTGCGTTGGGAGTCTTGCTTTTTCTCCCAGCATGGACGCTCGCCTATTGGCAGGCATGGGTCTTTATTGTGATCTTTATGATCTCGGTGAATGTGATCGGGCTTTATCTTTCACTGAAAGACCCGGCACTCCTTGAGCGGCGCAAGAAGATGGGACCGGGGGAGGAACAGAGCACGACGCAAAAAATCATCATGTTTCTCGCGATACTCAGCACGCTCGCCTTACTGGTCTTCTGCGCCTTCGATCATCGTTTCGCGTGGTCTCCGGTGCCATCGTCTGTCTCAGTGGTTGGAGATGTGCTGGTCGCGCTTGGATTGCTCATCGACCTGTTCGTGTTCAAAGAAAATAGCTACGGAGGTTCGACGATCGAGATAGTTGAAGACCAGAAAGTCATCTCAACTGGTCTCTACGCTCGCGTTCGGCATCCGATGTACGTGGGAGTCCTTGTTATGCTCATAGGCATCCCACTCGCGCGCGGCTCCTGGTGGGGACTCGCGATTCTTGCCCTCACCATACCTGTGTTGATGGTGAGAATCCTCGACGAGGAGAAGCTCCTGAAAAACGATTTGCCGGGGTATAGAGACTACACGCAAAAGGTGCGCTACCGCCTCGTGCCTTATCTCTGGTAAATCATCAGCCGAGGCATAGTTCAGCCGGGGAGGCGTAAACCAGCATAGGCTTCGTAGGCATGCGCTAGTAGCACGCGCCGACCGGGGTCGCTGGGAAGGCCCTCGATGCTAAAGAAGGCATAGAGTTCACTGACGAGGTTTTCCAGTGGCCCCATGTTTGGTGCGCCTCTGCTATTGAGAAAGCCCATGCGTAGCGCAACTTCATCGTTGCTCAGTCCGCTGGCAATGAGCGCGGCGCATTCTTCCTGGCGTGGCGTGAGACGTTGCCCGCGCAACTTCTTGAGCAGGTAATTCAATACTTCAAGGTCAATGAAAGTTTCATTGCGATAAACTACCGTGCGAGCGATATGCTCAAGATAGCCAGGCTCGATATTGTTGAACAGGGCATAGCCCTGCAAGCCCGGCTGTTTGCCAAAGCGTTTACTGGCACTGCGCGGTGTGCCACGCCGGGTATATTCGTGCCGAAAAACCTCGGCTGCTAATGTCCAACTGGGGTCTTGCGTATAGACCACGACACGCATGTCAGGGGCAATCTCTAAGAGGGCGCGTCCCAGTTCGACGCCATTGTCATGACCCAGGCGTAAGTCAGAAAGCACGAACCAACCCGCGAGCGTGGGATTCTCGACATGCTCTTCGCTGAGTGCTTCAACGAGCTGTATGGTGCTGGCAGCATCGCCCGTTTGCGCGTGCAGGCGGAGGCGCGGCGTTTCCTCCACAAACTCGCATACGCCGCGCCGCTTGATGGGCGTATCATCAATGACGATCGTTGGAATAGGTCTTTCCGTCAATGAAGAAGGTTCCATCCTTTTTCTTTCCTTATATGACACACGATGCTTACCCACCAAGAGCGATCACCAGGATACCTATGAATAAAATAGCAGCTCCAACCATGCGCAACAAGCCCATTTTTTCGCCCAGCCATCGCCAACCCATAAAGGCCGCGAAGACAACACTGATCTCGCGAATAGCACCCGCGTAGCTCACATGCGCGATTGCATACGACTGTAATACGAGCATATAGGATGCCAGCATTAAAATGCCCACTACAATGATACGCCACCAATTGGTGTGCCACTCAGCCACGACCGCCTTGCGCCCATAGCGCAAGAAAATAAAGGGGAAAACAAAGATAGTACTCAGGCTAATCACTACTACGGTATAGGGTGCGGGCGTAACCAGATGGACGGCGGCTCCATCTATCGCGGAATAGATGGAGATACAGAAGGCCACGCCAAGAGCCAGGCCAATACCACTGGAACGCAGAGAGGTCGTCTTGCGCATCGACCACCACGAATTGCCGCCAACTATAACGAGACCGCAGATGAGCAGAGCCACACCGACCAGTCCCAATGGTCGCGGTCGTTCGCCCAGAAAGAGTATCGCCCAGACCACTAAAAATGCCGGGGCCGCTCCACGAGCCATGGGATAGACCAGCGAGAAATCACCACTTTCATAAGCACGAGTCAGCACGATGTAATAGATGCCCTCGACCACGGCACTACAAATAACGTAAGGCCAGATCATGAGCGGAAATGGATGGCTAAAGAGGAGGATAGGCGCGAAACAGACACTGCCAACCATCAGTCCCCAGAGGGTAAATACCTGCTTCTCGCGTGCGCGTTTGACGAACAGATTCCAGCTCGCGTGCAGTACGGCGGCGATCAGGACCATTCCTAAAGCGATAGGTGGCATAGACAAGCAATCCTAGCTGAATAAAACACAATCGGGTCCAACACATGCGCTGGCGCATATGATTGCTACCAGTATAGCATAGTAGCTATGAAAAAAGCGGAACGACAGCCCCCACCAGTGCCGCGTCACTACCCAGGCAAGCTGGTACAACCTCGACATTTTGGGGAATAGCTGTCAGCGTTTGTGTTCTGAGCACGGTACGCACCTGTGAGAGCAAGAGGTCGTTGGTACTGAGAATGCCCCCACCGATAATGAAGATGTTGGGGTCAAAGAGCGAAATATATTTGGCTGTGGCTGTCCCTAGCCAGCGACCGACTTTACCGTAGACCTGTAACGCGACGCTATCGCCCCGCACCGCCTCTTCCGCGAGCAACTGTGGACTAAAATACTCGCGATTTAACAGCCGTTGGCGCAGGCTCGTTTCCTCGCCACGTTGCAGCGCACGCTGCACCATCTTTTGCATAGCCTCCATGGAAACCAGGGTATTGATGCACCCACGTTTCCCGCAACTACACAGTGGGCCATGTGACGACACCAGCATATGGCTAATATGACCAACATATTGCGGAGCAGAACGCTCCACTTTGCCGTCTACAACAAGGGCCGCACCCACTACGGCATTGACCGTCAAAAAAAGCAAACGGTGAAAACCCTTACCCGCGCCAAAACGATGCTCGCCTAACAGGGCTGCATCAACATCGACGTGCAGGTGCGTGGGTAAACAATAGCGTGCCGTGAGGAAATCACAGAGGGGGAAATCATTGAGGGATGGTAACGTTGGGATCAGCAGTGGACGCCTACCGGTGGCGTCGAGCGTACCGGGAACACAGACACCCAGTCCACTTACCCGCAACGTTTCAGCATGAGCATAGGCCAGTATTGTTTCAATGGCCCGTAAAGAGGGTTCCAGTGTAGCGATTGCAGAACGTCCCCGCAGCATGCGAGCCAGGCACCGTTGGCGTACTCGCCCCCGACGGTCCACCAACGCCACAATAGCTCCACTTCCAGACAGCTCTATGCCAACAGCGACGCTTTTGTCTGTCCCCATGGACTACGGCACCTGTGATTCCACTATTCTAGTATTTGAGTAGAACATTTGTTCTGACTAGCAGCAGGTTAGCGTTACAAATGCACGAAAAATAATGACATCTTATGTAAAATGAGTATACATGACAAAAAGAACATTTGTCAAGAGCAAACGTTCTGAACATCTATCCTATAAAATTGAGCTACTGTCGGCTATTATCAGGGGCTATCGGGCTGACCAGGACGCGCTGCACGAGCATACCACCGACAGAATTAGCAACACCTTCGATGCGTAAGGTAAACACGTCGCCGTAGGGGGCGATGGCCTCGATTTGTATCGCGGCACCAGGCACCAGGCCCAGGGTTGTGAGGTAGTGCAGGAGATCGGCATCGTCATCGCTGACACGACGCACGACCGCCTGTTGACCAACGGCCAACGAGGAGAGTGGTTGCGTGGGGGGAGTTACAACGACCTGGCCCATCTTGCTTGGAATAGGGTCGCCATGGGGGTCTTCGGTGGGATGATCGAGGAGCACATCCATACGATCTTCAAAAGCTTCGGAGATAACATGCTCCAGTCGTTCGGCTTCCGCATCTACGGTATCCAGGGGAAACCCCATAATACGTACCAGGAAGAGTTCCAGGAGACGATGATGGCGTGTCAGTTCCGCCGCGATTTTTTCACCCTCCGGCGTAAGTTCAACGCCATGATAGGGAGTATGGCGCACGTATCCCTTCTCAGCCAGCCACTTGAACAACTGAGTCACCGTGGCATCGCTAAGTTGTCCATTAGGCTCCAAGGATTGCAGCCGTTCGCGCATGGTCGAGGTTGCAATCTTTTCACCGCGTTCATGTAATTTATAACACTGCTTGAGGCAGTCTACCGCACGTATAGGCAATGCCCGCAATTCAGGGGACATATTCGCACTGCTTTCTAAAACGTGGTAAAATGTGTTCACCACTATTCTTGTTGCTGCACCTGGATCTCTCAGGAAGCCTACATGACTTCTACGCCGTTTTGATCCTCATGCAGCACACCGCACCCCCCGAAGGAAGTGTGTGGCCCTTGCCGGGCAAAAAACCTCGTCAAAATGTTGATCGCACTATTCTCGTCGCGATCTATCACGAGTCCACAATTCGTACAGCAATACGTTCGTTTCCAAAGGGGCATTGCGTGCAGATGTCCACACCCACTACACGCTTTGGAGGTATTGCGTTCATCTAGGAAAACCAGGGCTTTTCCGTACAGAAGGCATTTGTATTTGAGCATCTCAGTGAAGGTGTAGAGCCCCCAATCGTTAAAAACCGCTCGATTACGGTACGGGTTGCGCTCCTGATGCTCTTTCATGACCATCTGTCTTTGGCTCAAATCACCAATCACAACAGTTCTCTCAACCAGTTTGTGAGCAATGAGATGAGATGCTTTATGTAGGCTGTCGCGCTGCTTGTTGCGTTTTTTTTCGGCAACCCGCTTGTAGACGTTCGTGAGATGGATATAGCGTCTCGACTTCTTTTTGCATTTGTCGCGTTTGAATCGGAGGCGATCCAATTGCTTGTTGTACCATCGACCACCTTTGAACCCGCCAATGTGGTAGAAACGTCCCTGCTCATTCCTGCCAACCGCAAGCGTCTTGATTCCCAGATCAAAGGCAATCACTTGGCCGACTTGTTGTACGTCTTCCTGTACCCGATAGGAGAAAGAGGCGTAGTAGTTCCCTCGTGCATCTCGACTTATTGCCACTTCTCGAAAACTGTCTGGAGGCATTTCTGCCAGGCGTGCCTCGATGGTGGGATACTGCTTCTTCTTTCCCTTGCCGCCCGTGGGCAAGAGCAGTTTTTTCTCCTTAATGAAGAGGTAACAGGACGGGTAAACCAACGTAAAGAAACAATGCCGTGGGCGTACTCTCGGGAAGCCAGGCTTTTCTCCGGCTTGCACACGGCGAAAGAATGCCTGCATCGCCCCATCCAGGCGAAAATAGACTTCCTGCAAGAGCTTCCCATAGACCTGTTTGAGATCAGGATCGTGCTGTTTGCTTTGCTGTAACGTGGCTTTAGCAATGCGCCATCCAGGCCACCTCTCGCCGTCCCTCAGCCGCATGATCCACCAGTTGTACAATGCACGACATTTGGCTTGCATGAATTCCAGAGTTGCGGCGTCCTGATCGGATATCTCAAGCCTGATCTTTCTCGTGATGAGCATTCTTGTCCTTTCCTTCCTGATCTTGGATGTAATGGCGCAATGCCCAAACAACTTCCCCATTCAAAGATCGATCATGCTCTTGTGCAAGCTTTTTCATGTGATCCCACAAATCAGCAGGAAAGCGTATCTGCGTTCGATACTCTTTTCGGTTCTCGTTCATAGCACTATTATAGTAGACAATAGTGATACGGTCAAGGAGTTTCGCTGGAGGTGAGAAATGTCCTCAAAGGTGAGAAATGTCCTCAAAAAGGACATGTTTCAACACTTGTGTGTACAAAATCAATCACTGTTGCTCATCTCCTTCATCCTTAAGTCTTGTATAGATACTGTTACATTATATGCTATATAGGCTATACGTGTGAAAAGGGAAAAATGGCATGGTAATATCTGGCATGACGTGGTACAGTAGAACAAGATAGTATAGATAGGTGTGTACATTGCTAGCAATTTACAAGGAGCACGTTTGTGTCCAGCAACTATAGAAATTCCAACGATCCCAATCGCCAGGGGCAAAAGCCAGCGCAGTCTCCTATTGTGGGGCAGGGACGCGGTCTCTCCGATGTGGAGGGAGATATGATTCAACAGATGATTCGCGAGGAATCGCATTCCGCACGAGCATTGACCATTCCTGAACACGATCTCGACGCGGCGGCCACCACGCACATGTCCGCCGAAGTAGCGCAGGTCATGACGGATAGCAAATTGATCACAATCTTGCGTATGTTTAATCGCGACTACCTCTATGGACAGGGCCGTTTTGACGAATACAAGGATGGTCTGATCCTGAAATGGGGCGATGGTTATTCACGCAAACACATCTGGGCCATGGTAGAAAATGGCAACCTGGTCTTTGAAACGAGCCATTTCAAAAAATGTAGCAAGCCATACTGCACCGGCACGCATCACGTCTTGACCCGTGACCTGTACACCAACTGGGATGTGATTAACCAGGAATTGGGCGATCTGTTCCGCCGACCAGTGCAAGAGCGCACCGAAGATTAGGATAGTGTAGTCGTGACAAAACATATTCTGGCCCTGGAAAAAGACCTCTTTTTCTCTGTAAAGATGCGCGATACCTTGCGTCACCACGATATGACAGTGACCACTGTACGCACATTGCCAGCCTTCGAGCAACGCCTCGCGCTAGTCGGCGAAGAGAAACCGCTGCTCGCTATTGTCAATACGGCAACGGCGGGTGTGGACTGGGAAGCGGCCATTCGCGAGGCGCGTTCAAAAGGTTTGCCCGTGCTGGCCTTTGGCTCACACATGGATTTAGAGGCACGCGCCAAAGCACTCGCCGCAGGAGCGCAGCGCGTGGTAGCCAACTCAAAGTTTACCAGCGATATGCCAGGGCTGGTCGAGCGCATGTTGCACGAACCACTAGCCGACGAGACCACGAACGAAACAGAAATGTGAGGGCGCAATTTAATTGCGCCCAAACTTTATGCTCTGAGACTATGAACAAAGCGTTGGGTGGGAAGAAGGAGCAGTCCTTGTCCTAATGAGATCTTTTGGTAAGGGATGTTTAGGCGTCGGTATGCCCAATTTTGCCGGAAGTATTCTTTGCGGGTCTGTAGTGAAGGTCTTTTTAGATGTCGCATGTCGCGATAACGGGGACGTTGGGCAATGCGTCTGCTCATGCAAGCTCCTTTGTAGCTAAACAAGGGACTGACAAAAACAAAAAGGTCTACTCCTATTTGTATATACGTATAGGAGAGACCTTTTTTTCACACAAAATGTGAGCCGAATTGCACGGTGATGATGATATTAGTGGCCGCAACCGCAGCTTTTCGCTTCGCCGCCGCCGCCATCGGCAGTTTTGAAGGAATGGCCACAACCACAGCTCGAGACTGCCTGGGGGTTATTGACGGTGAAACCAGCACCCATCAAGCTGTCAACATAGTCAACCTGGCTGCCATTGATATAGCCAAGGCTCATCTCATCCACAAGCACTTTAAATTCGCCTTGTGAAATGATGGTGTCGCCATCTTGCTCTTCATCGAGGGTCATGCCGTACTGGAGGCCGGAGCACCCGCCACCAGCAACAAAGATACGAAGGGCAAGGCTGGGGTCGTTTTCCTGCGTCAACAGTTCGCGGACTTTTTCTGCTGCGGTAGGCGTGATGGTAATGACGTTTGTCTCGACCGCCGACTGCTGGTTCTGCTCGATCATGTAATTTGCCTCTCTTTAAGTAGGGTTGGTTAACCCATAATTGTAATGATTGTTTCCCAAAGACGCTTTCACGTCCATCTGTACTCGCTAGTATTATAAACTATACAAAGTGAAGCGTCAAGCCGGAAAGCACTGACAAAAAGTTGATGTCCTGCGTTTCCTCTTTTGTAAACAGATTATAGGGAGCGTTTATTCCCGCTAAGATGTTCAGGTTAATAGCAGGAAGAGTAATTAGACATCACCCTCTGAAACGCTGCTGTACATGCACAATATTTGCTAGCAAAGTAGGTACCTCTGGTGTAGTGCCAAACAAGCTTGTACCCGCTTGCTCCTGGCCGGAGGAGATACGCACAATAGCCTGGCTAGCCGTCCATGCGCGAGCTAAGAGATGGGTACCGAGCGCACTGATGACAGCTGTTGAGAATGATGTCCCAGACCAATCGGCCCAGCCAGTGGTGTTCTGCTCGCCTTTGGGAAAGATGGACGAGATATACACACCACGTACAGCATCCGGCCACCCATGGACATCTAACGAGCCATAGGCATCACCGCCAAAGGTGGCGACCCCCGCATCATAGGGCGGCATACAGGCGGCATTGGCGAAGGCCGAGGGGGCCTGACGGCTATTGACCGAGGTAACGCTGAGCGTCGAAGTATAGCGGGCGGGCGCACGCGGTGGACGAAGTTCGTTGCCTTTTGTGCTGGCACGAAATGAGTCATTGCCAGCGGCGGCGACAATGAGGACGCCGTGGGCAGTTAAGCTCTCAAAGAGCAAGCGCAGTCCCTCTTCAATGTGGGCGAGAATGCGCATTGCACCCGCCAATTCGGGCGTCGGCCATTGGCGATCATAGAACCAGATATAGGGAACACGACGAATATCAGGCATGATGGTCAGGCTGAGATTAAGCACCAGACGGCGTAATGTTCCCGCCATCAGTTCGTGCTCAAGATCCGTCAATGCCGCGAAGAGATTGTATATATCGCCACCACCATAGTCGTTGAGAATACGGATCAAGCGCAGACGAGCACGCGGCGCGATATCACGGATAATGCCGGAGACAAAGAGACCATGATCGAGCATGGGATAATAGCGTGTTTCGTCGCGAAAACCGCGCCCGGTCCGCACATCATTGGTGACAGGGTAGCGGTTATACTCGATCTCGAACGAGCCATTGCCATCTTTCAGGTTCGCGGCAAGATTATGCAAGAGCCAGTTACGGCTCAATTCGGGACGATTGGCAGCACTGTAGACTAAATCTGGATGATGGGCCGTATCTAAAATCGCCACAGTCACATCTTGCCCACCGTTCGGGTCGAGCAACGACTCATGGTCAGGCAATAAAAAATGCCAACCGGCAAAAGCGTTTGCACTTGCCGGTACCTCAAGCGTTGGGGCAGGACGCGGTGGCAAGGCTGGGCCACCGGAGCCATAGAGGACAGGGGCGGCAGTTACCAGCCAATTGGGCATGGCAGAAAGAATACGCAAGCCAACCTGTGCCAATTGTTCAAGCTGTTTTTGCAAGAAGGAAAGCACCATTGGGGTAGCGTCTACCACGGCAGGGTCTCTATGACGAGCATGGAAAAAAATCGCTGCCAATGGTTGTTGCCGCAGAAAGCCAAAAATAAAGGCGCGACGGCGCACAGGTGGCATAGCCAGATCTTCGAGCCAGCGACCATGGGTACCATAAAGTTCCAGGGTAAGATATTGCTGTACCAGCAGCACGTTGAGCTGGCTACGCACCTGCTCTGCCAGCGTATCAAGCAGTGTTTCATCGAAAGGGTGCCTTGGGAGTTGCACAATCACCACCAATTCACCCGGTATCCAATGAAATAACCGCTCTGGCGTGTTTATTGACTCTACAACATTACGAGCCATCCACGTTTTTCCCCCTATAGAAATGTGGTTATGAAGTATGGACAGTGTGTCGGTGCTGCCTGCTGTATGGAAGCAGAAAAGGCGGAAGCGAACTATATTGATATGCATCATTATAACGGATGTTCGCATCAGATACAATCAGCAAATTGCCGCTCTATTTGCTATAATGAGGGTAATTATTCAGGAAAGGCTACCTTATGTCGATAGATCATCTTTGTCAAACGCTTATTGAGCTTGTTGGGATACCGAGTACTTCGGGTCACGAGGAACACATTCGGAGCTATTTGGAGCAGCGACTTGAAGCACTGGGCTTGCCTACAAGGACGGATGCCATGGGCAACCTGGTTGGCACGCTTGAAGGCACTAACGAAACAAGCAGACCACTCTTGCTCAATGCCCACATGGATCGCGTACCACCAGGGCTGGGCCATCGACCAATCTTACGCGATGGTATACTCTACAGCGACGGCAAGACGAATCTTGGAGCCGATGATGCTGCGGGCATCACTATTATCCTGGAGGTTTTGCGGCGCATTGTGGAACAGCAGTTGCCCCATCCACCGCTCGTAGTGATCTTTACGGTGCAAGAAGAGGCTGGCTTATGCGGTGTCAATGGCTTTGACGCAAGTGCTTATGACGTAAGCGACGGCATCGTTTTCGACAATGCATTTGAAGCAGGGATTGTTGTCTCACATGGAGCAGCCTACGAGGCGTTTGACATCCAGATCACCGGACGCACAGGTCATCCAGGTAAAGACTTAGCCCAGACGGTCAACGTAATCGACATTTTCCGCGACGCTCATTACCCACATGGCTCACTGGCAAACGATCAGACGCGCATTCTGCTAGGTCGTATTGAGGGTGGCACAGCTCGCAATGCCGTGCCAGCAAGCCTGACTATTTCTGGTGAGCTACGCAGTTATGAATCGTCAGCAGCACGACAGGGCTACATGCAGGCAATACGACAGGCTTTCGAGCAATCCGCACAACGCCACGGTGGCCGGGCCGAAATTACCTTTACCACGCACTCTACCGGCTATGCCATCAGCGAAAATGAGCCATTGCTCCAGGCATACCGCACCGTATTGGAGCAGCGCGGCACGGCATTGCAGCTGCGCCCAACCTTCATTGGCAGCGACACCAGTGGTTTCCGGCCTCACATCAAAGTGTTTACGCTCTCGACCGGCGTAGTCAATGAACATTCAGTCGACGAATATGTCCCCATTGCACCGCTCGAACAGATCGTGCAGGACACAGTAAAGCTGTTAGCAATGCTACAGCAAAGGAAATAATTATTGACTCTCCTTAACATTGACAGACAACGGCTTATCCGTTTAGAATTAACCATACTCATATTTATCTATTGATACTTTTGCATACATGTATCTTAAAGAGCAAAAGGTAAATACCCGTACATGACCATACATCCCGACAACGCAACACAGACGACTGAACAGAGACCAGCCGTCTATGTTCACGTGCTGAGTTTTCGCTATCGCAGTCTTGATGATGAACCTGAGACAAAACGGAAAACAGCCCTACAGGCAGCAGATACCCCCGACGCCTTGCTTGCCATTGAAGATATTTCTTTTTCGCTCCCTGCTGGCGAGCTGATGTTGATTGCAGGCCCCAGTGGTTGTGGTAAGAGCACATTGCTCAAGTGCCTCAATGGGCTTATTCCCAACAGCTATCATGGAAAATTGAGCGGTAAAATCCAGCTGATGGGACGCTCCATCAAGGGGCTATCGCTACGTGACCTGGCGCAAATTGTCGGCACTATGCTACAAGACCCGGATAAACAAATTATTGCCAGCACCGTGGAACAAGAGATCGCATTCGGCATGGAGAACATGAATACGCCACGCGCTGAAATGCATCAGCGTATCAGTGACGTGCTAAAACAATTGAACCTGCAAGATTATCTTGGGCAAGCAACCTTCGCGCTCTCTGGCGGACAGCGACAACAGGTAGCGGCGGCAGGCATTCTGGTAATGCAACCTTCGATCTATTTATTTGATGAGCCATTTGCCAACCTGGATGCGCGAGCGGTGGACGAGCTAGAGAAACTGATTACAGGGTTGCGCACTAGTGGGCATACCGTCATCATTGTCGAGCATCGCGTCGAGGAGGCCCTACAGCTCAAGCCAAATAAAGTGCTCTTGATGAAGGATGGTCGTCAGGTCTTTTTTGGCGCTACCGAGGATTTCTTGCAGATTGCCGACCCAACACAGGTCAAACTCCCGATTGAGTCTACCCTACGCACCATCCACGAGCCAGCGCAGGTACGAGATTTATTAATTCGACCCATCAGTACGGGGCAGCATAATCAACAGGATCAGCAAGAACAGCAAAGTGAACCCATTCTTACGTTCGAGCACGTCCACTATCGCTATAGTTCTTTTTCCGCGGAAATCCTGCACGGCATCTCTTGTCAGGTGCGGCGCGGAGAAACCATCGCGTTGCTCGGCCCCAACGGTTCCGGCAAAACGACGATGGTAAAACAAGCGTTGGGCTTGCTGCGACCAAGTAAGGGACAGGTGAAGTTGTATGGTGAGGATACACGCAACCTGAGCGTCGCCCAATTAGCAGCACGCATTGGCTATGTTTTTCAGAGTCCCAGTGCCATGCTTTTTGCGCCATCGGTACGCAAAGAAGTCAGTTTCGGGCCAGAGAACCTGCGTTTCTCTGCCGAACGCCTGAAACTGGCAGTGCGCCAGTCAGAGGAAGCCTTAAATGTGGCGCAATTCGAGGAGCGTTCACCGTTCTCGCTCAGTTTTGGGCAACAGAAGCGCGTCGCCATCGCCTCTGTGCTGTCGATGCAAGGCAAGATTCTGTTGCTCGACGAGCCAACGGCAGGGCAAGATTATCGCTCATACATCACCTTTATGGAATACCTGCGCAGTTTGCCGGAACTGGATGCATTGCTTTTTATTACGCATGATCTCGATCTCGCGCTGCGCTTTACCCAGCGTGTCCTGCTCCTGAAAGAAGGCAATCTGGTGGCCGACGGCCCGCCGCTTGAGGTACTGGCCGATCCGACATTATTGGAGTCATGCAACCTTCGTCCCACCTCATTGTTGCATTATTTACTCGCGGAACGTACTTCGGTCGCGTCATAACTCGAAAGGAGGTAGCTTTCACCATTTCCTTCATCTTCTCGTCGTTATTTAGCAGAAAGGATTTCTCATCATGGCAGAAGAGAACATAGAATCGAAGAGAGAGAGCACTGAGTACAACGATTCAGATCTATCCGAAAAGGCAGTTGAGCAAAAATCCCTAACTTCAAGGATTTGGGGTATCGGTGTACGCCAGATCGTCTTCATGGCATTGGGGGCCGCGCTCTATGCTGGCGTAAGCTATGCAACGAACACGTTACAGCTTCCCGGCGCAAGTAATGTCTCGCTTCGTCCTGGTATTGTTATTCCCGTCTTCTTTGGGGTTGTCTTCGGACCCTGGGTTGGACTCTTTACGGGTGCGGTCGGCAATATTATCAACGACCTGCTCACCGGACCACTGTACTGGAACTGGGATCTGGGCAATGGCTTGATTGGCTTTGTCGCCGGTCTCTCCATGTACATCACCTTTGGACGCTACCGGACAATCCGCGGTATCGTCATTGCCGAGGCCATTGGCATCGTGGCTATTATTGTCGGGCTTGGCTTTGCCGCCTATACCGATATCTGGGTCAGTGCATTGACGCCGCTCGCAGCCACAGTCACGGAATTTGTACCCGCTACCATCCCGGACATTATTCTGAGCCTGATCCTCCTGCCGATTCTGCTCGTAGCCTATAACGCGGCAGTTGCACGCACAGGCCGAGCGTAATTAGTCCATCGTTTGCGTATAGGGTAGAGGCAGATGTATCATGCCCACTATGATGTATCAAGCCCCCACCAGGGCGACCGCAAGGGATCGCCCCTACTATATACGACGGCCCTTCCCTACGGGAAGCGGCTCTGTAAGCCGCCTCGTGTATAGTAGGGG
>JBPCJY010000163.1:0-11756 GCA_051004815.1 Ktedonobacteraceae bacterium | reverse complement strand
ACAGTCAGGTGAGCATATGCTCACCTGACTGTACCGCCAGCTTGTCTCACCTGCATCGGCAAGCAGTGGGGCATGGTCTATCGTTTTTACGGGTTTATGCTATCATAGCAGTAAAAGTTGGAAAGATATGCTTAAACATATGGTGGGACTGCTCTAAGCTACTTGGGGGATAGAGTGGTAAAACCAGGAGAAATACGCTACAATCCCTCAGAGATAGACAACATAGTATTGGTTGGGGCAACGTGTGTGATTTCCTCACCATAGCCATTCTGTACCATTTTCAGCAGTAAAGAGAGGATTTCCATGGCAAATGACTGTTCATTTGATATAGTCTCGCAATTCGATGAGCAAGAATTGGTTAATGCAATTGACCAGACACGGCGCGAAGTGCAGACCCGTTATGACTTGAAAGATACGAAAACGGAGATTTCGCATAGTAAGGAGAATATTACGATTCTCACCGATAGCTCGCTCACGCTGAAAAGTGTACGCGATATTCTGGAATCGAAAGCAGTACGTCGTAACCTATCGTTGAAGATTTTTAAGCCGGGGAAAGAGGAGAATGCAGCTGGCAGCAAAGTGCGCCAGGTCATTCAATTGCAGCAGGGGCTTTCGCCGGAGCTCGCCAAGGAGATCAGCAAGTCTATACGCGACACGTATCCTAAAGTGCGCCCACAAATCCAGGGCGATGCTGTGCGGGTAACGGCCAAGAGCCGTGATGAGCTACAAGCGGTGATCACCCTGCTCAAACAAAAAGACTATCCTGTAGCTTTGCAGTACATTAACTACCGTGGCTAACAGGGTAGCTCGTCTAGCTGAACAAAAGGTACTTTAGTACCAAAAAATGAAACTGGGCAAGCGATTTGTAGTACCCTAGTTTTAACTGGACTTGTTTCGTTCAGGGAGTGAAACGATAGCATGCACCTCTCTGTTCTGTAGATTAGATAACCGAGAAAGCGAACCTTGAATGCCTGGGAACAGACAAGCCTTCAGTACGGCAATGAACGCAGCCGACCGTTACCGTTGGGATAGTCAGTGGGCCGAGGCTGCACAGGAGTACCAACGGGCATTAGCTGAGTTCCCAGATGATGCAATGGCGCGTGGTGGGCTTGGTTTCTGCTATATGCAGACCAAGCAATGGCAGCAGGCTCTTCATGAGTATGAATACACCTTAAAACGAGACCCTAGCAATGTTATCGCTTTAAGCAAAACGGCGGAACTCTATGGCATCCTGCATAGACGCGACGATGCCTACATCGCCTACCTGCATCTGGCGGACTTGTATTCACAAGCAGGACAGGGTGCGCGGGCCGAAGCGGCGTGGCAAAAGGCGATTCAGTTGTCACCCGACGATCCAGAGCCGCATGAACGCCTCGCAGCCTACTACCTTGGGAAAAAAGATATTGCCTTTATGATCCAGGAGCGGTTGGCTGCCGCTCAAGGGTACCTGCAACGGAATGAACTTTCAGCGGCCCGCACGCAATGTGAGGAAGTGTTGCGTGCGGACCCGCAACATATACAGACACAGCAACTGCTCTCTCTGATTAAAGGAGAACGGCAGCCATCATCAGGCCCACTCCAGTATGGGGCGGGCGCGACATATTCAACAGTGCCGGGTACGATGGCTGGGACGCCATCCAGCCCGTCAGCAAATACGGGTGGTCCCGTCGCCGATTTAGTAACAACGGGCAACCTGAGCGGAGGTAATACTGGCATCATGGGTAACATGGGTAGCACGGGCAATTTTGGTGGCGCAGCGAACGCCGGACCACCATTTGCGACTGCAAATATGAACGGCAGCGCGGAACAAGCTCCACACCGGCGAGTTACAGCTAGCCAGGTCACAGGAGTGTTGAGGCAAGCTCAGACTTTTCAAACCCAGGGGCGTTTTAATGATGCTATCGACCTCTGTGAACAGATTTTGGAGAGCGGCTTCGATAGATCGGACGCACGATACTTTTTAGGTTGGCTTTACCAGGAGCAGCAACGCTGGAATGACGCTGTCCAGCAATTCCAGATGTTGCTCAATGATCCTGATTATGCCCTTTCTTGCTACTATGCATTGGGGCAGTGCTATCGGGCATTGGGCGACCTGCATACGGCTACGATTCATTTTGATGAGGCTGTTGATCGTGTCAACCTGGACGCTCTGACGGTTGAAGAATCCGATCAATTGGTACAACTCTGCCAGGAAGCCGCGGAAGCTCACCGTGCATTGGGTGAGCAGGAACAGGCTCTGACCGTCTATAGTGCTCTGCTCGGCTTCTTGCGTAGCCGTGGCTGGAACGAAAAAATTGCCCAGGTTGAGTTCATGCTGCAACAGATGCAGAATGCCCCGGCCCCAGTACGGCCAGTCACACCGCCGCCACAGCAGCAACCCATGATGCATGCCACGCAGCAGGGAATGTCACCTGAACAAGCGGCCTGGCAGCAGCAACAAAAGCAGCAGGGGCAACAACCTTCTGCGCAGCAATCAGCACACGATGCGGCGACAATGGCCTTTAACAGCAGCAGCATGTCTTCCACGGCAGCCAATATACCATCACCTGCCTCCACCCAATTGCCAACATCGCCACAAGTATCCATGCCGAGTGCGACCAACGGCAACGGAGAATTACCTGATTGGCTCACAGGCATCTTGAGTGATGCTGATAAGACGCAAGTGGTACAAAAGTCGGCTGCCGCGCCAGCACCACCGCCACCGTCAGTACAAGCTGAGCAGCAATCGTTTGTGGCCGATCAACCTACAACCGAGCAGCGCGTTCCACCAACGCATGACAGTAGCGCGTCGGAGACAACCTCCGCGATGAATCCTGTCGCGCCTGTCCCTCCGCCATCTGCTCCCGCGTCACCTACATGGCTCACCGAAGATGCCAAACCGGGTAATGTCACGCGCATTATCCCGCCTGAACCACAGCAGCCGATGATTCCCGCCTCGGCTCCAGCAGTACAAGAGCAGACTTTTGTCGCGCCTAAGCCAGTGGCTCAAGCGTCACCCGTGGCAGAGATAAAACAGGTAGTTCCATCCGCGCAACCGCTAGAGATGCAATCGCCAAACGTGGTGTCTCTAGAGCAGGATGCCTATGATACAGAACAATTCAGTCCAGTTATCCAGCCTGCGCCGATCAAACACACTAGCAATGGACGGGTGGTGGAAGATCTGTTAACCCAGATGGCTGGTTCAACCAACAAAGATGAGATTTTAAAACAGGTCGCGGAGGCGGTGGTTGCCAGTACCGACACCTTACCCGAAAACATCCGGCTCCAGGTTGTGCAATCTATGCAGGATATCCAGAAATATATCAATCATGGTTTGCTGACCCCGGCTACCGACGAGTGTCTGCGCGTCATCGATATGGCGCCACAATATCTGGATGTCCATCAAGTCCTCTGCGAAATCTATGTTCGGCAGGGCAAAGTTGAGCAGGCTATCACCAAGTACGCCATCCTCGTCGATACGTACGTCGTGAATGGTCGTCTTGACGATGCCATCGCCACCTATCGCCGTATCCTGCAATTGGAACCAAACAACCTGACGTACCGCATGCGCCTGATTAATTTACTGGCTTCACAAGGCAACAAGGAAGACCTGTTGCGTGAGCGCACACTGGCGGCAGAGTCGTATCTCCGTCTTGGCTATATGGATCGCGCCCTGACAGAACTTGAGCAGGCGTTGCAGGAAAGCCCCACCAGCGTCTCAACGCGCCTGAACTATGCCCTGGCTCTCCAGAAATTGGGCCGCTCGCAACAGGCAGTCGCGGAATACCAGCGCGTGTTGCAGGTAGACCCACGCAATATCACTGCTCTGGTGCGCTGGCACATCGCCATGATTACCATGCTTAGCACGGGTCGCGCCACCACCTTTGAGGTACTGATGCGTATTCGTTGGCAACTGCGTGGCGAAGGACAGCGCAACTATGAGACGGTGGTACGCGAATATAACCAGGCGGCTGAAACCTATCCGAATAATGCGGATATTCATTTCGCGCTCGGCCAGATGCATCAGCAAGCGGGGAATTATGACAAAGCGATAGAGGCCTATCGGCTGGCTATGCGTGATAGCGCGGTTGAAGTCATGGCACGCGTTAGTGCCGCACAATGCACGCTTTCGCAAGGCAAGCCAGAAGAGGCTATTCAGCAGCTTGAACAGGCACTGCAAGGTGTCCGTCGTTCCTCTGCCAATGCGCCAATTGATCCCAGCATCTGGGCGGCACGTCCACGCGAAGATGGCGAAGAACACCAGGCTCCCGAAGTCGAAATCTCTCTGCTGCTGGCTAAAGCTTATGGCCGCAGTGGCAAACAGGAGCAGATGCAAGCCATCTTGCGCCAGTTGAAGCAGACCACCACCTACCAGGACGAAGTTTCCTCCACACTGGCGGAAATTTCGGCTCGCCAGGGCGATGTCGATAGTGCCTTGCAAGAATATCTCGACATGGTGCAGCACTATCGCAATAAGAAGCAGACGGAGAACGCGCTCAACGTCTTAAATGAGATGGTGCGCCTGGCACCACAAGACCCGCGTGCGCATGATAGCATGGCGGACATTTATATCAACCGGGGCATGTTAGACGAGGGGATCGCGGAACTCCGCCTCCTGGGCAGTATCTACCAGCGGAGCAACGAAGCTGAGGCGGCTTCCATCGCGCTACAGCGCATCGGCAACATCTATGCCGATATGGGCAATACAGAGGAGGCGTTAGTTAATCTACGCCGCGCTATCGAACTCACGCCCAACTCGATAGAGCTGCTGCGGGAGACGGTTGGCTTCTGCTTACAGCTTGGACGTTCGCAAGATGCCGCCGAGTACCAGGTAGTCATCGCCCGCCACTACTTTGACACGCACCAAGTCAAAGAAGCGGTCGCCGCGCTCCAGCAGTTGATTACCATCGACCGCAATAACTTCGAGGCCTACGACTTGCTCGGTCAGACCTACCAATCCGTGGGCGAGTACGAGCAGGCTAGTCGCGTCTACCGCAACCTCGCCAAAGTCAATCCCGAAAACACCGTTGCCAAAGAACGCTTGGCAACGTTGCAGGAGTTGCGAGCAAAGTAGGAGCATATTCACTGAAAAAAAGACCTGGAACTTCAAAGTTCCAGGTCTTTTTTTCAGTGGGAGACAACAGGCTCTTTCGCCGCTCTCTCCACCTTTTCCCTTTGTCGCTCATCGCGCCGTCGTTTTATGTCCAGGAGGCGGCGGTAGATGTTGTAGAGCAGGGGTTGGTAGGGGAGATCGTGTGTTTCGAGGGAACGGATGGCATAACCACCAAAGCCGCGCTTAAAGACATAGACGCCCCACAGTTCCTGTCCCTCTTCCAGCACATCGGGGATGCCACGGAAATTATAGTACCAGCAATCGTGCGCCTTGGCCCACTGCATGCCGTTCCACTGCAAGAGGTGGTTTGGCATCAGGTTGCGTTGCTCATTGGACGAGGCACCATACATATACCAGCTCCACCGTCCGAAACGCAACACAATGATACCGGCAATGGCCTCGCCCTCATATTCCGCCAGGAAGAGTGCCGCCCGGTCGCCTTCGCTATACAGGCGCATGACATCTTCATAGTGCGCCTTATTATGGATAAAGAACTGGTCGCGCTCACTCGTTGTTTGGTAGATACGGTAAAAGGTGTCGATATCCGCCTGACCTTCGCCGCGCCGCACCGTGATGCCTTTGCGTCCGGCCAGGCGGATATTGTAACGCCACTTCTCTTTCATACCTGCCAGGATGGCTTTTTCGTCTGGCCGCAAATCCAAGACCCACTCGTGGCGCACATGGCTGGCATAGGGAGTGGGACGAAAGCCACGTTTGTGCAGCGCGGCCAACCATGCAGCATCCCCATCAGGAACGCCTGGCTCAATCTTGAGCATAAAAGCTCCACGCTTATGAGCCTCTGCCCGTACAAAGTTGAGGAGCATGGTCAAGGCTGGTGAATCAGGTTCGTCGATGACTGGCCCACGCGGCGCGTAAAAATAGGGACGGCGCAAGACAGGAACACGCGCAATGAAAACCAGCATGACGGCGCACACATGGCCCTCATCATCTACGACACCGGCATAGAGGGCTTCCGCGTCGAGGTGGGGAGCCAGTACGCCCCACTCATATGATTGGGTAATATTGCAGCATTTTGAAGCTGCCACAAAATCGTTCCATTGCTGGCGATCCTGAATAATCCGTGCCTCCATGGCTACATCCTCTCAGTTGTCAGGCGGGGGCATTGGCCTTTACTGCTCGCTTTTACCCCGTGCGGCCCGTTCTAATTCCACTCTTTTGCGCTCGGTATGGCGGCGGGAGCGACGCCGTTCGACGAAGGTACGCCAGGCGTTATATACCAGTGGGCGATAGACATAATCTTGCGTGGGGATATTCAGGCGCGAGAAGCCACCGAAGCCTTTTTTGTATTCGTAGACGCCCCACATCTCTTCGCCCGGCTCCAGAATTTCGGGAATAGTGCGAAAATCGAAATAACTACATCCGCGCGACTGCGCCCATTGGATGCAGCGATACTGCAACAGGTAGGTCGGCTTCAAATTGCGTTTATTGTTGGCAGAGGCACCGAACATATCCCAGCACCAATCGCCAAAGCGAATGAGCATTTTCGCAGCGATGGCCTCGCCCTCGTGCTCAGCCAGATAGAGAACAGCATCGCCTTTACTGGCAAAGTGACGCAAGATTTCTTGGTGATAATCTTTTGTATGGATGAAGAAATCGTCGCGTTCGCTGGTCAACTTCAGGAGGTCGTAATAGGCATTGAAATCGGCATCACCCTGCGCCTCGCGAATGATAACGCCTTTACGTTCGGCACTGCGCACATTCTGTCGCCACGTCATTTTGAAATCGGCCAACAGTTGCTCGGCGGGAGGGCGAATGTCGAGTACCCAGCTTCTGCGACCATGCACCGCTGTCGGGTTGATCTGAAAGCCCAGGGAGCGGTATGCCGCAATCCAGTCTTCCATAGCGGGATCATCGTCAGCAATATTTGGTTCCAGGCGCAGGACGACCGCGTGCTCTTTGCGCGCAATGGTATGGGCTTGTTCAAGCAAAGCCCTCAGCGCAGGGGCCGTAGGGCTAGCAACCGTGGGGCCACGCGAACCATAGAGCCAGCTAAAATGTACACCGGGTATCGAAGCAGGCAAAGGAACCTGTGCCACCGAGAGCAGCAACGCCCCCACCATCTGCCCGTTGTCAAGAGCGCCCAGGCGATAAATATGGCCGTCCAGGTATGTGATCAATTCGCCCCACTCGTAGGATTGCAGCAAATGGCCTCGCGGCTGGCTGGTCAAATAGCTATTCCACTGCTCGCGGTCAGTGATTTCTTGTACGGTAATCGTCATATATAACTCAATTATTGTTGATTTTGCTGCAAGTATTCACTACGCAGCAGACTATAGACCTTCACATTATTGTACTTGCCAAAGCGCAGAATGACCTCGCGCAACGTACCCTCGTATTTGAAACCCGCCTTCTCGTCGGCTCGCCAGCCGCCAATATTATCTTCCATGTCCTGCGTTTGGATGCGGTTCAAGTTGAGTTCCATGAAGCCATAGCGGATCATCAACTTCGTTGCTTCGGTGCCGTAGCCTTTGCCCCAACCGGAGGGATCACCGATAATCACGTAGAATTCGGCACTCTGATTGATGTAATTGATATCTTTGAGGCCCACCAGGCCAATAAGCTGATTATTTTCGTTCAGGACAATGCCAAAGATAATATGTTTGCCGTCTTTATAGAGCAACTCCAGCCGTTCTTTGCCACGGCTATCGCTGGTGGGGTAAATAGAGAAATAGCGGCGAATATCTTCGTTATTCATCCAGGTAGAATAGAGGTGATTATCTTGCAGCGGCTCTAACGGTCGCAGGTAGATGCGTTCGCCAACAATGAACGGGTTCTGCATCTTTGCGGTGTCTTGTGTCATCAAAAAAGCTCCCTTCTCACTATTCGAGGCCAAGTATAGCATAGGTGAGGGGAGTACGCAAAGTTTTTAGGAAGCGGTGGGCCAGTGGGGACGCTTCCTACATTTCGCCCGTATAATGACACAGTATCGCCCTGGCCTCCTCCAACAACGTCTTGCGCAATGATTCGGGTTCCAACACGCGCACATGGCTGCCCCAACTGAGCAACCATTGCAGGATTTCGCTCTCCTGACGTACTTTCAATGTCACCAACAAGCCTTCCGCAGTCTCCTCAGTGCTGGTCATATAATAGGAACGGGCTTCCAATACCCAACGAGCAACCTCGTGATCGAACAGGACGCGTACCACCATGCTGCTCGACTCATCGTGGTAGCGAGCTACCATCTTAAAATCGGCGGGGCGCGTGAACGTTGCGGGTAGCAGTTCCAGGAGGTCTACGCGGTCGAGACGGAAGTTACGGATATCCTTGCGCATGTGACAGTAGGCCACGAGATGCCAGCTATTGCGTATATGTACCAGCCCATAGGGATCAGCCTCTCGCGTATGTTGCTCACTCTTCCCGCTCTGGGCATAGCGGGTATGATAGCAGAAGCGTACCGTTGTTCGTTCGATAATGGCCCGGCGCAGTTGTTGTATCATCGCGGCCTCGCGCTCATCTTCCGCCGTGCCGGGGCCGATAAAGCGAATACTGCTTTGCAGGTAATGCACATCATCGCGCAGTTTCTCTGGCAGAACGCCTTCGATCTTGCGACTGGCCGCTTGCGCCGCCTGACGATACTGTGCATCGAAATTTTGCGCCATAAAGTCGCTACCCAGCAACAGCATAGTAGCCTCTTCGGTGTTGAAGCTCAATGGTGGCAAAAAATAACCCTTCATCAGCGCATAGCCGCGACCGGGGACGGCAACCAACGGCACACCAGCCTCGCCCAGGGCCTGAATATCGCGATAGATGGTGCGTTTGCTCGTCTCAAAGGTTTCAGCCAGGTCTTCGGCACGCTGCCGCCCCTTGCCCTGCAACTCCAACACGATTGCCAACAGACGATCTGTCCTGTTCATAACGTTACATTTGGCCTCACAAATAATTAGATTGAGCTTATTATACCCGCTCTTTGCCGCGCACTAAAGAGGCCAGGATACCAATCGCCGCGATGGAAGCACAAACAATAAATGTAATTTGGAAACTATGCGAAAATGTTTGCTGCAAGCTGCTCACCTGTGTCGTGGAGAGCGCGTGGTGGGACACCAGAATGCTGCCAGCGGTTGCGCCACCGAGGCTGGTAAAGATGGCACCAGCCAGAGCCACGCTCAAGCTTTGCCCTACGACGCGACCCGTTGCCAGGAAACCCGATGCGCTGCCCTGCTGATCTTTAGGTGCCGCGCCCATCAGAGCAGAGTTATTGGGCGACTGGAACAAGGCTTGCCCCAGTCCGGTAATAATCAATCGCCAGATGATATCCCAAATTGAGCTTTGCGCGTTCAATTGACTGATGAGCACCAGCCCGATACAGGCGAGGGTAAGCCCAATAGCGGCCAACCAGCGCGTGCCAATGCGATCCGCCAGCGTACCCGAGATGGGCGCGAAGACAGCGATAGTGAGCGGTAGTGGCGTGAGCAGCAAACCCGCTTGTTCAATGGGAAAACGGCGCAATTCTTCAAGGTAGAAAGGCAACATAAAGCTTACCGCGAAGAGGGCAAGAAAACTCAGAATGAGGCTCAGATTGGCTGAGAGGAAGACGCGGTTATGCAGCATTGAAAGGTTGATGACGGGATGGGCCACGCGTCTTTCTACAAAGTAGAGAGCGATCAGTGCAACAACACCAATAGCGAGGGAACCGATCAGCGGAAGTGAAGACCAACCCCATTCCTGCCCAAACGAGAGACCAAGGGTCAACAGGACCAACCCGATAGCCAGCAGAATAGCTCCGAGGGGATCAAAACGGCTCTGTCCTCGTCGATGCAGCCGCTCTGTCAGGACGAGCATAGTGGCGATCACACCGACAATGCCTATCGGTACATTGACATAGAAAATCCAACGCCACGATAAATAGGTTGTAATAATGCCACCCAGTGTTGGCCCCGCGCTGACGCCCAGCGCGACAACGACAGCGTTCATTCCCAGTGCCCTGCCGCGCTCATGCGCAGAGAACGCGCTGGTCAGCATCGCCGGACTAATCGCCATAATCAAGGCACCGCCCAGCCCTTGCAGAGCGCGTGCCGCGATCAGCAAACCGAGCGAAGGGGCGGCACCACAAATAGCGGAACCAGCCGTGAAAATAATAAGACCCGTTGCCCAGATTGGCTTGCGCCCCAGCATATCCGCCAGCCGCCCCGTTGTCAGCAGCACGCCAGCAACAACCACCAGATAAGCGATAATCACCCATTCTACCGCACCGCTTAAAGGCACGCCAAAAGCGTGCGCTATCGTCGGCAAACTGATATTCACAATAGACGAATCGAGTGTCGCCATAAACACTCCCACCGCCACAATCGACAGCACTGCCCATTTACCAGCATGCTCTCCGCCATCATTTTGTTGTCGTATTTCTTTCTGAGAGCGTTGCGCGTCACGCTCCTGTGCGCTTCGCGCAGCTTCAGTGCCGGGCGTAACAACAACGCTACCTTGGATTTCGTTTTGCATTGTGCCGTTGTCCATTCTTTTGTTGCAGTATGTTATCCAATGTAATAACACACTACCATCGTTTGTTCTTCCCTTCGATAGCTAAGCCACACCCCGCTCTATGAAAAAATAAAGAAATAAATGGTCATACCGAGGCCAACGGCGATAACAAACCAACGTACCCACAGGGGATTCAGCTTGCGTGCAAAGTAGGCTCCCCCAAAACCACCGATGATAGCTCCCACTATCATTAAGATTGCCTGCGGCCACACTACCACGCCCTTTGCTACAAAGATAATCAGTGCCACTCCATTGATACAGGTCGTCAGCAGCGTCTTCATCGCATTCATCTCGTGAATATTCTCCATGCCCATTAGCCCTAATGATGCCAACATCAGGATACCAATGCCGCCACCGAAATACCCTCCATAAATAGCGATGATGAGTTGGAGAAAGGCGGTACCCACCAATACCAACCATGATGAATGTTTCTCTACAGGATTAGAAGAAGGCAGCACGGTCATATCCGCTTGCTCCGTATCCTGTTCTACCATGGTTTCCTTTTGCAGTACGGCACTCCTGGCGGCCTGACGCTGGCGCATACGGGCGGTAAGCGGGCCACTTATCGTGAACAGCACGGTAGCAATGAGCAGCAGGTAGGGTAAGAGCCGAATAAAAGTTGTTTGCGAGGTGCCAAGCAACAGAAACGCGCCCAGGATACCACCAATCAGGCTAGTGCTGCTCAGCAAAAGCACCTGCGTTCGCTTCTGCTTCATCAGCTCCTTACGGTATGCGCCTATGCTGGCGACAGAGCCGGGCCAGAGTGCGACCGTACTGGTCGCGTTCGAGTTAATGGGTAACACACCTGTGAAGATCAGCGATGGCAAAGTGATAAAACTTCCCCCGCCGGCCACTGCATTGAGTGTTCCACCCAGGATGGCCGCGATAAATAACAGGACGATCTGTGAGAATGCCATGAAGAAATATGCTCCTTTATAATCTCCCATACCCTCATTACGAATTTGAGGAATTTCTGGCTACACGCAGAAATTTGCCGTTTTGGGTATTGACAACATCTTCTGCTTGTAGTAATATACATCGTGTCAAGAGAACCGTCTGTATGTGCAGGCGAACCGGTGATTATAGCGAAGAGGGTACACCCGTTCCCATCCCGAACACGGTAGTTAAGCTCTTCAGCTCTCACGATACTCTGGGGGCAGCCCCACGG
>JBPCJY010000162.1:0-4505 GCA_051004815.1 Ktedonobacteraceae bacterium | reverse complement strand
CGGAGGCACGGGCGACAAACGGCTTCGAGAAACGTGTATCATGCGTCGCAATGGCACGCAGTAAGCCCATATTGCCCTCTTGGATCACATCCAGCAGTTCCAGATGCTTGAACAGCCACTCATAGCGGCGAGCGAAAAAGAGCACCAACCCTTGATACCGTTCAACCAATTCGGTGCGGCACGCATCAAGGTGTTCGGTATGAGAGTCGGTAGACCCAGCGTGAGCAGACTCTTTTGCTGCTTGAAGCTGTTCAAGCAATGCGGCTTCTCGCTCACGATCAATCGTTGTGATACGGTGAAGGTGAGCCAGATACTGTTCATAGGCCCCTAGCTCGTGATAGTCGTAAAGCAACATGCGCATATCCTTCCTTGTGTCCTTGACATGCCAGCCCTCGACCACTCACAATGAAAGGCGAGAACCGAGCAACGCTTGATCTTAATGGCTTTGCCATGTGTTCTCAATCGTTGGCTCGTGTCTCAATCACACGAGCCAACACCTCTAATGGCTTGCCGTGAACAATTTCACACTTACGTAAAAAGAATTTCACATATCTGTATTGTATCTGATATTTCTATCATTGTCAACATATTTCACACTGATATTTCGCTAGTTTCACATTTTCGTCTAAATCTAAGACAAAATTTTACAAAACTAGCGGCTATTCACATTTACTACTTTATGATGTATAATATGTGAGAAATGTGTTAAACAAAGGAGCAACATGATGAAATTAGCTGAAAAATACTACACAGGAAGGGAGGTACAGAGGAAACTTGGTATCACTGAACCTGCTTTACGCAATCTGGTGAACCAGAGGAAAATCAAGAAGATCATTCCACCGGGACGAACATACGGCGTGTACCTGAAAACCGAAATAGACCGTTTCGCCGAAAAGTGGGAAGCGTTTCTCATGGCAGAGGAGCCGCCGAAAACGATTTTCAGAATAGCCAGAAGCGAAGATATGAACGCAGAGCAGGATTTAGATCATCGATCTGTAGGAACAATTGGTATGCCCGCTGAAGTAAAGCGAGCATGGCTTGCCGTAAATGGCGAGAGTGACTACCATGTCTACCATGATAACAAGCTCGTCGCTTTTCTTTTTCTTGTTCCCATTCGACACGAAATTATAGATGCATTCATGCAAGGAACCATCCATTGGCGTGACATTGACCCTCAGAAGGACATAGAGACCTACGAACCTGGAAAGCCCTTAGATGTGTTTGTTCAAGGAATAGGAAGCGAACCGGATGTCGATGAAACCACACGGATGCACTATATGCTTGTGTTGCTACGTGGAACCGCAGAGGAACTCAAAAAGTTAGGGCGAAGAGGAGTTATCATTAAAAAGCTCTACGCCAGAAGCCAATCTCCAACTGGAATAGCGATGGCGATACATACAGGGATGCAAGAATATAAACCGATGCCAAGAACAGGAAAACTTGTCAGATTTGAGTTGGATATAGAAACGTCTCATGCTTATCTTGCCCAGGCGTACAAAGAAGGGTTCGAGGAGTGGAAAAAAGAGCAGAAAAAGCAAACCACCCACAAGCGACCTGCTTCTACTCACAAAGGCCAGGCATCACATGAAGAAAAGGTTTCAACCAGGAGCTAAAGTCCAGATCAGCATCTCAAAAAGAAAGATAATAGGTGTTATCACTGCCACAATTCCACCAACCCGCCATACTCCTCTTGGCACCGATAGACACAACAAGATGTACTAGAGAAGCTTATCAGACTAGAAATTAATGAGACGCAGGTCAAACCAGAGGACTATCGGTCTTATACAACAGAACATCCGCAGGATTGCTACGTAATCGGCATCATTGCGCGTCCAGGATTATCTGAGAAATACTATGCCAGCCGATTGCTTCACGCCGCCTTGAACTACCTCATTGAGTTGCTAGAACGTGGCGTCATTATCCGCCGCATCTACACCGTAGCGACTACAGAAGACGGTGATAGACTGGCGCAGAGTCTTCACTTCACTCGACTACCAGGAACGTGGGAAGGCCGAGCAGAACAATCTGGGCAATGCCTACAGCAACTTGCCAGCCGGAGACCGTGCCGCTAACCTTGCACGAGCTATCGCGTGCTATCAAGCCGCCGTAGAAGTCTCTCTCGTGACTCACATGGATTACCATCTATCAGTAGTAAGTAGAAATCTTGAAACGGCCAGAAATGAATTACAAAATTTAGAATAAACGTAGCGAACAAGCCCTTGACAAAGAAAGGGATAAACGGGCTAATTGCCCTTGAGTAAAATCAAGTGCAAATGTGAAGTGTTGGATTGCATTGCCATGAGCTGTAAAAACGCTTAAAAGCATTTCTAAAGCCAGTACAGAAGGCCCAGGCATCAACAAAATTTGACAGCAAAACTGACAGCTAAGGCCACGATATCAGGTGAACAATCATGCGCACAGATGAGCAAAAATGTACCTCTTGTGAGCGTCAAAAGCCTAACGGCATCGCCCACAAGAGGTACTGAAAAGCTATACGACGGATATATCGAAGCTATCGTATCCAGATGACCCATCTGGGGCAGGGGGTGCTTGATTGGGGTCCTGCACATTCCCTTCCAGGTCGATGGCACGCACTACCAGGGTATAGGTGCCACGAGTGGCGGGGTGCCAGGGGTATTGCCAGCGCACCCAGGTGAGATTGGAGAGTGGGTGTTCAAGGGTAGCAATATGCCAGGTGGTTCCACCATCAAGGCTGACATCGACTTCGGAGATACCTTTATTGCCGGAGAAGGCCACGCCACCAATATAGGTGGTCTGATTGACTTGAGTATCAACGCCAATAAGCGGGGCGTCGATACGGGCGGTCAGGCGGATGGGGGCCGCGTCGCTCCAGCCGCGTTGCTGCCAGTAGCCCTGGTAGTCGTCCGCGACGACCTCGATACGCGTCAGCCATTTGCAATGCTTCATGCCGTAGATGCCGGGTACCAGGACGCGAACGGGGAAACCATGTCCCTGGGGCAGCGTGGCTCCGTTCATATGTACCGCGAGGAGGGTGGTTGGTTCGAGGGCTTTGTCCAGGTGAATGCTGTCGCTATAATCGTCTACCGCGTAGAGAACGACTTTGATGGCTCCTTTTTGGACACCGGCACGATCCAGCAAGTCTTTGAGACGCACACCTTCCCATTGGGCATTGCTCATATATTCCCCGCCAACCTCATTACTGACGCACATCATCGATTCGTATTGTTTCTGCATCGGCAAGGCCAATAATTCCTGGTAAGTCAGGGTAAAGGGATGGTCAACAAGCCCGTTGACGGTCAGATGCCAGGAACTGCTATCAACGGTGGGGTCGGCAAAGAGGTTTTTGGAGACAATATAAAACTGATCATTCGAGGTGATCTCCGAGGAGAGAAATTTGGTTTCGTGAATTGTGCCATAGTGCGGAATGGGCGGCGGCACGATCTTGTTCTTAAAATGCTGAATGAGCTTGGCAACGGGGGCCGCGCTACTGGGTACGCCCTGCGTGATAAACCGCCAAACGCCGATGCCCAGGATGCCAACGCCCGCGATCACCAGGCCACGCTGCAAAAGAGTACGGCGGCTCAGGGCGGCATCCTCATCATTATTGGTGCTTTGGGCTTGTCGTGTGGCCCGGTTGATAAGCCCATTCTGGCAGAGGACGAAGAGCAGGCCAAAGATGACGCCCACAATCGCCAACGTAACGGCACTATTGATAAAACCGATAGAGAGTTGTGCGCCGAATACGCCAGCACCGAGCAGTGGCAAAAAGATCAATCCAACGAGGAGCCAGAGTATGGCGGCCAGGAGCAGAGCATAATAATAGGGTAATTGGGCGATAGTGAAAGATTTTTCGGTACTATTTTTCTGATTGGATGTGGTAGTAGTGGTAGAGCGTTTATGCCAGGCTGTCAGCAACAGGTTATACGAGCCGCCGCAGAGGGCAAAGACGAGGCATTGCCCGACGACGATGCCATCGAAGAGGTAATGCTTGGCGTCCGCGCCAATGGTTTGGTGCAGATAATCAAAGACGGACGCGGGCATGATGGCTGTCAGCGCGGAGCCGACGACTTCCGGCAAGGAGAGACTCGCGAACACTACGCTGAGAATAAGCATACTAGCCGTAGCCACAATACCTGCGGCAAGCCCGGCCAGGAATCCAGTTTTGAACAATGGGGTATTGGTTCTCGTCTTCATAAGGGTGCTGACTTTCTTGACATATGACATATATTGATTCATACGTTAGCTGGTTGCATTTAGTATAGTCCACGATTGTTGAGGCAAGAATTTACGGTGGAAGCAGGTTTTCATGTTATTTTGCCGCCTTCGGCGGCAGAGAGGGGGGGGGAATCTGCTTTCACTAGGAGGTTTGTTGAAACGCGCCGATCTCGCCTGTCATTCTGAGCGCAGCGCAGAATCTCTCGTCGGCCCTGGCGCAGATTCTTCGCTGCGCTCAGAATGACAGCTCCCACCTCGCTGATGCCTTTCCTCAAAAACCTCCTAGTGAAAGGGGGGAATGTGGGGGG
>JBPCJY010000161.1:0-13125 GCA_051004815.1 Ktedonobacteraceae bacterium | reverse complement strand
GTGCAAAAAAACTCCCCGTGCAAGCCGCAAGGGTGCGCCCCTCCTGTACACGCTTCGGCTCTATACGCCGCTTCCCGTAGGGAAAGGCCGTCGTGTATAGTAGGGGCGCACCCTTGCGGTCGCCCTGGTGGGGGACTGAAACGCCCAACATCTCTTAGCTTGATGCCTATTGCATCTACTTAATCAGGCCTCTTCAACAGCAGTACCACTTCCTTCTTGTCCGCCAGTTGTAGGAGTTGCTTGCCCAGCTTGTGCCTTAGGACTGTAGATCATATCGGACAAGTCTTTTCGCGTGCGCTCGATAATACCGCGCAAACGGCCCAACTGCTCCGGGTCCTGGAAAGACATTCTACCCGCGATAGTCAGCAAGCGCATCACTTCTACAGCCTCACTCTTCAAAGCCTGGAGTTCTGGCGAGAAACGCGGCCGACCAAAGCCACGCTGCCGCATCCACGGTGGACCAGCAAACTCTTCATCACTTTTATGACGCTCGGCCAGCAGTCCACGCCCCGTATCGGTAATGCTGTAGACTTTTTTACCTTCGACTTCTTGCACCGTCACAAAACCACGATCTTCCAGCATCTGCAACGTAGGATAGATCGAACCGGCACTTGGTGTATAGAAGCCACCTGACTTCTCCTCCAACGCCTTCATCATCTCATACCCATGCATAGGTCGCTCTTGCAGAAGCTCCAGCAGCGCAAACTTGATATCTCCACGCCCGAAGAAACGTGAGCCTTCTCCTGGCCCATGTGGACCCCCAGGCCCAAATGGCCCACCATGTCCAAACGGCCCCCCTGGGCCAAACGGGCCGCGCCGCATAAAGAAACGTGGGCCAGGCCCAAACGGGCCACCATGTCCAAACGACTCATGCCGCTCTTCATGCCTATGTCCTCCATGCTCATGATGCCCATGCCCATGTTCGTGGTGCCGCGGCCCTTGCCAATCAGCTTCTCGCCTCAACCATGGAGGCGTCCAACCCTCTTCATTAGAACCTGCATTTTCATATGCAAAATGTTTACCAAACATCTTATTTTCCCTTCTCGCTATCATTAGCGATATATCGTATTCCATGTACTAATAATAACGATATATCGTATTCTTGTCAAGTGTTTTGGCAACGAGTTTTCCAAAAAGACAAAAATTGCTCCATCACCCCATCTTCACTTGCATAGAACAATCTCTAATGATAGACTAGTGAAAGCAAAACACACCCACAACAAAAGTATGTACCAGTCAAATTGGAAAAGGATATGTAGTGTGAACGACGAACCTGAAATCACTCGCACTCGAAAGAGAGCAACCATGTCAGAACCCCATCGCACCGGAGATAGATTTGCAGGACGACGCGTAGTCACCATTGGTGGAGGATCCGGAACATTCTCTATGCTTTCTCATATGAAGAAATATGGGCTTAATATTAGTGCCGTTGTGACTATGTCTGATAGCGGTGGCAGTTCCCGTCGGCTCATGGACGAATTCCGTCGCCAGGTACCACTGGGCGATTTACGTCAATCCCTGGTAGCCCTGGCCCGCAATGGAGCTTTGTGGCGCGAAGTATTCATGCACCGTTTTGAACCCGCCGCCGACGACGACAACGATCAACAGGAGCAGCGCGGAGTGAGTGGTCACAGCCTGGGCAATCTCATTTTAAAAGGGCTGCAGGATATCAATAACGGTGATCTGCTCCTCGCCATCGAGGATGCTCAGGAATTGCTCAATACAGCGGGGCGTGTTTTGCCTGTCACTTTGGCCCAAACCTCCATTTGCGCTGATCTCGAAGACGGCACCACCATCTGTGGCGAAACAGAGATTGATACCAGGGGCTTCAATAATACACACCAGCTCTCACCCATCAAACAGTTGCGCCTCTTGCCACCTGATGCCCCCGGCTGTGTGCAGGCCATTCGCGCCATTCGCCGCGCCGACACCATCGTTATTGGCCCCGGCGACCTCTATACCAGCCTCATCCCCAATCTCCTTGTACCCGACATCGCCAAAGCCGTGCGCGAGTCAGACGCGGAGAAGGTCTATATTTGTAACCTGATGACCAAACACGGCGAAACAGATAACTTCAAGGCCTCCGATTTCGTCTCAGAAATTCACAGCTATCTGGGTGGGCGCGTTGATCGCGTCATTGTGAATGATGGCCCCTTCCCGCCTGATGTGGTGAAAATGTATGCTGAGCAAATAAGCGCACCGGTGATCCCAGATCACCCGCGACTAACACACCTCGCTCCCACCATCACCACCGGACATCTCAACTTGGAAGACGATAGACTTGCTCGTCACGACCCCGAACGCCTGGTACGAGCTATCTTCCCTCCCGATGACCTCTATCCTAACCAGTAAATCTTTTCACAACAAATAAGCTGTATGGCTTCCTCTACAGACTCGTTCGTACAGGTGCCATGCAGCCCAGGAACCACTCTCTCCCTAGTGAAAGACGCGGGCAATCTCCTCGAATTCTTCGCGGGGAAACGCCCTCATCGTCTGTGTACGAACACTCCCTTGCGCGATTGTCCCCAGTATCAACCGGGCCGCGATCTGGTCATCAGGTGCCTCGGTAATCACGATGTAATCGTACTGCCCCATCACCAGGTAAAACCCTATCAGTTTGCCGCCAGCTTCTCGCGCCGCTATATCAAATGTTTGCAAACGTTCCGGCGCCATCTTGACTTCCTTGATACCTTGTTCAGTGAGATTGACCAGGCTAATATAAGTTGGCATGGGTCTGTGTACCTCCCACTCAGTGGTAAACAACAAATCGAAGGGGTAATCTACTCCCTTTATTGTACACGCCACCACCAACTCATACAAACTGAGCAGTTAAATAGCTATCTCTTCCTGAAAAACAACCATCCCTCACATGCACCCGTCAGCACCGCCACCAAAGAGTACAACATCGCATGCTGTGCAACAGTACCACCAAACACCAGCAAACCGCTATTCAGCAAGAGATAAGCCAGCGCAGCCAGCAACGCCCCCAGCAACGGACGTGCGAACCACGTTATTAGCACAAAACCGGGTACAGTCACCGCCGACCGACGTCCCAGCGCAATAATGCAACTGACGCAGCCACCCAGCAGACCATAGACCAGCATAAACCAGGGAATACCCAGCAGAGTAAAATTGGCAGTCAAATACTCGCTCCCAAAGCCTAATCCCTGCAAAACCGCCAGGACAAACACTGCCAATACCACCAGCAACAGATAAACAGCATACATCACCAACCCCACGCCATTAGTTGAGCGAGATACCGCCTCCTGTATACCAGTCAACGGTAATTGGGTCGTCGTATCGTTTCCCACCGTGGGCAATGGTTCCGTATTCTGTTCGACAGGTGTATCAGAGGTCGATGTACGTCCTGGCTCTTCCTCCTCCTCATCGGCAGAGGTAAACGAGACTAACTCGGCCAATTCATCCAAATAGCCACCAGGCAGCATCTGTTTCCGCGCACTCTCCAGGAGATGCTCCACATAGGAATGCTCTGGCATCTGCTTATTGCGCGGCAGTAAATGATAGTGGTTGCGGGCAGTGGCCGAAGCAATATACGTAATACAGAGGATATCTCGTGAACGATACGCTTCATGCACTACCACCTGTAAACGTTCAAACAATCCATTCGGTGGCGTTGCCGAGTGAACCACATCCAGCAGCGCAAGTTCTTCCTCCGCACGTTCAACAAAGCGGCGTGGCACGCGATACAACACACCCCACACCTCCGCACCCCGTTGTCGGCTGGGTAAAATCGTCGCCACTACCCCACCGGAACGCGCACTGATCACATCAAACGTCAGTTCATACCCCTTTAGCACCGCTGGCCCATAAAATAAAGCAAATCCATCCAACCGTTCAGGGCTATTCAAAAAGGCTATATCCATCTCCACGCCGTATTCAAATAGCCAGATAAATTCGGTTGCTGTATCCTCAAGCGGCCCTATTTTTCCGCTCAACGGCAGCGGCGTCGCCTCCACTACACGCGACGACTCGTTCTCATTACCCGTCATTAAGCTCTCTTCCGGCAATGGCGGGGCTGAGGGGGCCTCAATGGGAAACGTCGTCTTCCCCTCTTGCTCCGGCGCTTGTGGTACTGAACCAGTAGTCGGTAGCAGCAGCCCAAATGAGAGCGGCCTCGGTGTGCTGCTACGTACTATCGGCACCCCCGGCACGACCCATTCCCCACTGCACTCCTCGCCACTTTCCTCATCGTCAAACGGTACTCTCGCTACCGTTCTATCTACTTCATCTTCTTGTGCGTTATACTCCGTCAGTTCTCTATCCACTACAACCTCCCATCCATCAGCAAAGCTTCATAACCTCATAAGTACTCCTACTATAAAAGGATAAGAAGAACACACCATTTCCCCAAATATATAGGACTAGTGGCTATTGTAGGCACGCCATTAGAAGTGCAGCGTCTCCGCGAGCTGCTGCACTTCTAACGGCCCCATCATCCCCTGCTCCGTAATAATCTTCGTCACCAGAAACCCTGGTGTATGGTCAAAATAAAAGTTCCGCACCGTAACCCCTGTCATTGGCGGCTCCATCACCTCGTCAGCCTCCTTCTCCTCTAGCTGAGCCTCATCCCCCGACCAGAGATGCGGCGAAATTTTCAACGTCTCACTCAACACATAGAAGGAAACATGCTGTCCCTGTGCCGCCCATGCCAATAAAGCCGTCCCCGCTTTATTCAATACATCCCCGTTCGCCAGGATAGTATCGGCCCCCACCACCACAGCAGAACAGTGCGACAGAAAGATATCCGCCTGTGCATCAGTAATCAGTGTCACCGCTATCCCCTGCTTCACCAGAGCCTGAGCCATTGCGCGTCCCTCATAGCGCGGACGCCCCTCCAGCACAATCACCCGCTCAATCGCTGCCTTGCACGCCACCAGCACATCCAGCACCGTCCCCGATAGACTATGCGTCATTAATGTACCCGTCAGTAAAGGCCGAGCAAAAGCAGCAATGCGTTCAGTAGCCGTATCGTACTCATCCAATAACCGCTTCGCCTCTTGCGCGATACCAGCCACGCCGCCAGGCGCATTGAGAATCCGCCACACTGTTCCCTCTAGTGCTGCCATAGCTGGACGCGCCCCCGCCAATTTCTGTCCCGCGAAATGTACTTGTTGCATCGCCTCATCCGCCGCAACACTCGTGTCACTTGCTATGTCTTGCAACAATAGCATTGTCTCCCGCACCAGCCAGCGCGAACCATGCTCACGATCATTCACAATGCGCTCTACACGCTCTTCTACATCCTTCATCTCACAAGCTCCTTGCACGCACCAAAACTTGGCTCTCTTCGTTAACCGCCAATTGGCCCTTGCACTAACTACATAGTATCGTTTACACTGTATTGGTATGAGCCAATCAGGAGGAACTATGCGACAATCTACAACACAACATCAGCCGCTCCCATTATTCACAGCATCTATCTGCTCCTTCATTCAACTCGAAAGAAGCAGCAGTACTCCATTATATCAGCAGATTTGTGAGAAAATACGCGAGGCCATTTTTTCCGGTCAACTGGCGGAAGGTACCCGCCTCCCTACCGAACGCGCCCTCGCCACCGCCCTCGGCGTCAACCGCACCACCGTCATGAACGCCTACAACCAGCTCGCCAGTGATGGCCTCGTCGAAGGACACGTTGGACGTGGCACATTAGTGCGCCGTAGCCACTATAGCCTCGCCGACGACACCTTGGATTCCGATGAACCTTCCTGGCTCTATGGCCTCCCCGTCGGCGAACGCGAAATCCTCGGCCCCGATGCTCGCATCTTGAGCGAATTAACCGCCATGAGCGATAGCATTATCTCCCTGGCCATTGGCACTCCCGCTATAGACCTGTTGCCTGCTACCATGCTGGCCAACATCTTTCAGGATAGTCTCCTCCGTTCGCAGCACCACGCGTTAGGCTATAGCCCCGTCGAAGGCTTACTGACGCTGCGGCGCGGCATCGCTGCCCGTATGCGCATGCGGGGAGTCGCGGTCGATACACAACATATCCTCGTCCTCTCCGGCTCAACCCAGGGCATCGGCTTAATTGGTCGCCTCATGCTCAACCCCGGCGATGAAGTCATCGTCGAGGTACCTACCTACCTGGGTGCCATCAATAGTTTCCGCGCCCTCGGTGCTCGCGTCATTGGCGTCCCCATGGATAACGATGGCATGCGCGTCGATTTATTAGAAACCGTCTTAGCACGCCATCGCCCACGCCTGATCTACACCCTCCCCACCTTCCAAAATCCCACCGGTATCGTCATGTCGCCCGAACGCCGCCGTCGCCTGCTGCTCTTAGCCCGTCGCTACCAGATACCCATCCTGGAAGACGACCCCTACTCAGATATCTACTTCGACGGCAAGCAACCACAGCCGCTCAAAGCCCTGGATACCCATTCCCAGGTCATCTATCTCAGCACCTTCTCAAAAATACTGGCTCCCGGTCTGCGCGTAGCCTGGCTGGCCGCACCCGAGCCTATGATTGAACGACTCGCCCTACACAAACAAATCTTTGATCTCAACACCAACGCCATCGGACAATGGGCCGTCTCCGAAATCATCCAACGGGACTTACTCGAAGACCACCTTGCCACCTTGCGCACAGTCTATCAACACAAACGCGATCTCATGCTGCAAGCTATCCACACGCATTGGCCCGCGGGTGTCCGCGTCAACACCCCCAATGGCGGCTTTCATCTCTGGAGTCGCCTCACTGGCGAACTGCGCACACGCGCCCTCCTGCGTGAGGCCACCAAAGAGCACGTCGCCTTCGTCACCGGTGAACCCTTCCACGTCGATGGCGGCGGACAACAACAATTCCGCCTCAGCTTCGCCTTCCCTGACGAACAACAAATCGAGGAAGGGGTGCGCCGCATCGGCAACGCCATGCGCCACCTCATCGCCCGCCGCCCCCAACGCGAAGAACACCTTCAAACCCACATCGAACACATCCCCATGGTATAATTCAAGGAGCAGAAAGGCGTTTCAATCTTCCAATGATGACATGTATTCAGCTTGAGCATCCTGATGTTATACAGCAGATACGGGATGACTACCTGCACACTCTTGTCGCTCCTATGGATGGAATGTGGGAGAATGTGGTAATCTCTCACGCAACTTTTTGGGGAATACAAGATCAAGAACGGCACGCAGGATATTTCTGCCTGGGCGCAAACAATGATTTGCTGCGCTTCCACCTTGTGGAAAACTATCTGGCTCGATCACAGGAGATCTTCCGTTGGATCGTCTCGACCTATGGTATCCAGTATGCCATTACAAGCACCATAGAACCCCTGTATTTTTCTTTATGCCTTGATGTTCAGAGCAGCATCGTACTTCATAGTTATCTTTTTCGCGATAACAAACACATAGAGCTGTCGTCCGCTCCCAGCAATAACATCTTCAGGAAAGCGGAAAAGGGCGAGTTGGATACCATCGTACGCTTTTATCGAGTAAATACGGAAGGATCGGGAGAGTGGATTGAGGCGTTTCTTCATGAACGCCTCAATCGCGCAGAATTATTTGTCTTGTACGACCAACAGACATTGGTAGCAACAGGGGAATGTATTCCCAGTCAGAAACAAACACCTTATGCCGATCTGGGCATGGTGGTGGCTCAATCGTATCGCGGAAGAGGCCTGGGTAGCTCCATGCTCATTTTATTAAAGCAACACTGTTATGAAGCGGGCTGGCAGCCTATCTGTTCATGTGAGGCTTCCAATCATGCTTCAAAGAAAGCCATAGAGAAAGCGGGTTTTGTTAGTGAGCAGAGAAGGGTGAAGATGCTGTTCTCATGTATCAATCAGAAGACGAACAAAACGAAGATTGGGAGCTGTTAAAATCCACTACTACACCAATAAAAATCGTTCTAATCCGAACGGCTTGAGGGGTGCTGGCATATGATTCTCAAGATTCATCTCTTCCCTTCCAACGAGTATGTTTTTTCATCATCTCTTCCAAGACGGCAAGAATCACATCAGGCGGTACTTGATTCTTTGGGGGATAGTTCTCTGGCTCGTATAGCACGCGCACGCCATACTCTCTCAGCATTTGGAGGCTTCTGAAAAAGGCAGGATGCCCATCAAGACCTCCACCAGTACGAAAGCAGGGAACGACGACAATAGGCATCTTTAAACCCGTATATTCGCACAGAAGGCCCAGAGCAAGGGTATCGCTGATGCCCAAAGCCCACTTATTGATGGTGTTGAACGTTGCCGGAAAAACCACAATGGCATCGGCGCGTGGTAAGACATCAGGCTCTTCGGGTCGCTTGTATTCGCTCCGTACCGGGCGTTTCGTGAGCCGTTCCACGAGGGGAATATCGAGAAACTTTGTCCCTTGCGGAGTCGTAATGACACAAACATCCCACGTCACAGCTTGTGCTTGTCTGACAAAATTTGGAACAAGGGTCGCTGAAGATGCAGCGCAAGAGATACTATACAAAACCCCACGAGGATGGTTTGGCGCAACTTCACTCATCTGCTCATTTCCTCATTCTCAAAGCGACGTAAAAAGTTGTGCTGTGCTATTTGGCTATCCAGGTTTTTCACCTGTTGCGTTTCCTGCCACGGCTTCAATGCTTGCCGAAGTTGAAGAAGCCGTCGAAAAGCCGCTTGAGATTTGATCTGATCAATAAGCGGTATGGCTCGGGTCGCATATTCGCATGCAACCTCAATGTTACCTTGAAGCGTATACGTATCCGCAAGATCGATAAGAAGGACAGGTTGCCGTTGTATGCGTGTAGGGGAAAGTTGGGCTAATGCCCCTTTTAAGGCGTTTTGCCCCTCTGTAAGGAAAGAGAGAGTTTGGGGATTTCCTGGCCGATAGAGCCGCCGGAAACAGATTCCCTTGTAACCCGCTAGCCGTGAACGATCAAAGCGGAGCCAATACGAATCTTCGAGGGAGTGCCGCTGATCTTCAATGTGTTCAGCCTCATGAAGTGCTTTGAGACATGCAGTACTATCACCAAGAATTGCTTGAATTTCTGCTTCGACTGCGGCAAGGTAAGCTTGAACTGTGCCATTAGAGCTTTCTGCTGCTAAACGGCGTGCTTTCTGGATACATTTGAGAGCTTCCAGGGCATTATTGCTATAGGTCCATGTGAAGCTGATTCTTGCCCATGCGGTCGCCTGTAATGCTTGATGATCTGCTTCTTGTGCAGCTGTGATGGCCGATTGGTGAAACTGTCTGGCTTCTCCATAAGTACCTATGTCGAAGAGCAGATGGCCAGCAAGTTGAGCTACTTTGCTCGCAATGACACAGAGATGCACCCGTTGTGATGGGAGCATTGGGCTATCGAGAAGTTGTGTTATTTTCTGGAAGTGTCCTATTACATAATCCAGTAAATCACAAGAGGCAAGTGCAGCACCATGTCTATCCCGCCAATAGCCTTCGGTATGTGTTTGAAAATACTGAAGAAGACGCTCATCAAGAGTAGATGGTTTCTTTAACGCTCGCTGGAAACGATCCAACACTTCAACTACCTCAGTACCAATGGCGATATACCCTGTCTCACGGAAAAAGTCTCGGCGATCCACAGCATCACGTTCTGAATCGGAATCAGTGAGATGAACGTTGTGGAACGATACTGGAGAGGTCGCCTTTGAAGGCTCCCTTCTGATCTGCTCGGTTCGCAAATCATCAGCGATATCGTGCGTACGCTCATCAGGCGTGCGCCTGGTGCCGCCAGGTAACTCGTGTATGAGGAGCAGATCCCTTAACGGAAGTTCCTTGCGCAGATATTGTGCAGTAGTCTGCGTCGCTTCGGTCGGAGCCAATCTTTCGCGCTCCAGCAAAGCCTTCGTCTCCTCATAGAGTCGCAAGCCCTCAGAGATGCGCCCCTGCTGCTGTAAGTTGAGCATGAGAGCACAGAGTGCATCCTCATCCATCGCGTCTTGCTCCAAAAGAGCATTCAACAACGTTTCCGCCTGACGCAATGACCCACGTTGCTGGTAGAGCCGCGCTTGCCAAAGCACACATCCATGTCGTGTGCGCTCAACCGTTGCTCGTCTCCCGTGCGCCCATAGACCTTCTTCCTCTTCCAGAAATTGCCCGCGCTCAAGCAATTGGGCAGCTTCCTGGACCAGCAATACAGGGTCACTGCCCTCGCGTTCCACTGCTTCTGCTCGCGTCAGTACATCCAGTGCAGCATCGGCATCCACCCAGAGCATCTCCTGCCCTGGCACTGCCAAACTGCTATGGTCGTCGGCGGTAATAAGCAAGCTTTTTGCGCCTTTGGCAGGGCTTAATGTTCCACGCAACCGGTACACCGCATCGTTGAGATAGCCTCTGGAAATATCCGGGTCTATCTCCGGCCACAGATTTTCCAGCAATTCGCCGCGCCGTACCTGCCGCCTGGGGGAACAGAGCAACCGCTTGAGCAAACGGCGTGGATCATTGCTGCCGCCCCAAGCCTTGAGTGACAATGGCTCGTATACACTACCATTCCATCGTTCCACTTGGAACGGGCCACACAGCCAAACACGAAACAGTGGTGAAGATGATACCCCCTCGGTTGGTCGCTCATGCATAATAGCATTCCCCGAATAACGAAAGTTTCACTCATGTGATGAACGATTCACGACACACTTTTGCGAGCGGAACGCTTTTGCCCATCGCGCTTTTCTGAAATTGTACCATATCGCGTGTTACCCGTATAGCTGGTTTCTCCTTCCATTGCTTTGTTTGTGGACCATCCTGCTTGATTTCGCCTCCCTCTCGACGCTATTTCGAGCGCATCTCGAACCAATGACGGTCGTTTCTCCATCCATTCACGGAAGCGGGTTGCTATGCTTAGGCAAGGTTCAAATGGACTTGACAGTTCCTCAGCAACAGAAAGGTCCGGTGCTGTCATGCTGAGCGCAGCGAAGCATCTGTGTGCCCAACGAGACAGATGCTTCGCTGCGCTCAGCATGACAATGGGTGACGGTTCAAACTATCAAGGACGCTTCTTCACCATTGAACCTTGCCTTAGAAGCAGAACAGACAAAGAACATCAGGAGGACTACATTGACCATAGAGAATCAACACGACCCGTTCCCAAGCGAGTCACGAAGCGAAGTCGCCCGCCTACGCCAACAGATTACCCTCGAATATGAGGCCGCCACCCGAGGACTCCATGGTCTCTCACAAGGAAGCGCACAACACGCCTATATCACCCAACGCATGGAGAACATGGCGAGCTATCACGCACACTTACAGCAACTGCTTGGGGAAGACGAAGCGATCAAACTGCTCGTTGCCACCCTGGAGCAAGCCAGCTAGAAAAGGAAAGGACATCAGCCCTATGAGCAAACTCACCTATACGAGAGAGCGATGGGAAGGAACACTCGAGCGCGACAATGGAGAAACCATCCACATCCACATGTCGGATGCCACGTTGCGCAAGCACTACCACGCCTACTTAGAAAGCATCGGTGTCTCAACCCAATCCTATCAGGAAATGTTAGCGCATCTCCAACAGGTGCAAGCCCAACAATTTCAAGCCTGGCAACACATCCTCGAACTCGAACCCTGGCTCACCTGTCCTGACCCCGACGTCCGTATCCTGTGTACCCTCTGGCAAAAATACGTCGGTCGCTATTCACGCACACCCCCTAAATCATAGTCCAAGCTAGTGGTGGTGGTGGATGGACAAAGAAACCTTACACCACATTCTCCTGCTTCCCCCGCACACGCGCACTACGTGCCGCGTAGAAAAACAACACCAACACAATCACCATCACCAGCCCATTGCGTACCAGGAACACCAGGAAATACTTATCGATAGTATAATTATCAAACATAAAGGGGAAAATAAACGTCGTCAACGCTCCCACCGCTCCCCAACTCAGCAACCACTTCCAGTTACTCTTCCCCACATAGGCCACCAGCGGTATCACCCACATCAAATACTGCGGGCTAAAGACCTTACCAGTAATCATCACCACCAGCAACGTTAGCAAACTCGCCATCGGCAAATCAATCTTGCCCCGCCACTGCAACCAGAACGTATACAACAACCCCGCCACCAACAGCAGCGTACTCCCCAGCGAAACCTTGCTCACCAGCGGACTGAGCATATTCAAAGACTGGTATGTAAACGCCTCTTGCGTCTTGTAGCCCACGAACTTCCCCAGCCACAGCAGCGACGCCTGCAACGACTCTATCTCCGTCGGCCTCTTCACAAAATAGTTGAAAGGACTCAGCGTATCCGCCACATTCAGCACCAGCGACACCAGCGTCACAACCACTCCCAACGCGACAAACACTGTTAAAGCCTTCCATCGCCGCCACGAATTCCACTTCTCCTTTAACTGTACCTGCTGGGCTATAAGAAATGGCACCACCAGCACCGCCGGATAAAACTTGAAAAGCGTCGCCAGAGCCAACAACACAAAGGCCCACGTCCACTTCGCTCGCACCCCCAATATCACCGCTCCCAACGTCAAACCCGCCGGGATCAGATCAAACCGACCCTCCGCCGTCGCCCAACAGCCTACCACCAGATAAAAAGCAAACGCGATTGCCGCCCCCGTAGAGCGATAACGTCTAAGCACCACATAAATCACCCCGGCGAAAAGTGCCATCCACAAAGCAAAAACAATCTGATACCACTGTACAGGAGCAATCAGCCCTAACGTAAAAGGCGCAAGCGTAAGTATTGGATACTCAGGCGGCAACACATGCAACGGCCCCGCCACATCCTGTCCCTGCGCCAGGTGAATCAAACTGACAGGCAAGTGATGCTTGTACATGAATTGCACCAGTGTGCTCGTCGCATCCGCCGCGAGGAACGCACACTGATCCGTTGGCAACGCCGCAAGCCCCGACCTCCCCTGCCAGAAAACCGTCGCATAGCACTGGTAGCGAGTCACATCGTTGAAGCGATTAGAAAACTGCGTTGAGGTACCCCAAAACAACAACACCCCCATCGCCACAATAACCAGGGCATCCAGTAGATATACTACTACACGGCTCTTCCTGGGCGTGGAGGATTCTTTAATAGTATGTTGTTCGGCTGTATCGTTATTTTCATTCACATCATTCATTTTTTGCATGCTATCAGTGCCTACTCGTTCCTGTTGAGACAAAAGAGTCTGTGAATGATTCCCAGGGCGACCGCGAGGGTCGCCCCTACTA
>JBPCJY010000160.1:0-7940 GCA_051004815.1 Ktedonobacteraceae bacterium | reverse complement strand
CCCCCCCCCCCCCCCCCCCACCCCCTACACTCACTCTATCTGGTTCTCTAGTGTTTTTTGAGGAAGCGTTCCATGCGTACCAGGGCTTCTTCGAGTTGGTCATAGGCGGTGCAGTAGGCACAGCGTACATAGCCAGCACCAGCGGCTCCAAACGCGCTGCCGGGGACAACGGCTACTTGCTCCTCGAAGAGCAGTTTCTCGGCAAACTCTTCATCGGTCATGCCCTTGCCTGAGATATCAGGGAAGGCATAGAAGGCTCCGCCGGGTTCACAACAAGGCAACCCTATGCTATTGAGGCCATCTACAAACATGCGGCGACGGCGAGCATAGTCGTCATGCATCAGTTGCACTTCCTCTTCACCGTTGCGCAATGCCTCTAAGGCCGCTTCCTGCGGTGCGGTGCCAGCACACATGATGGTGTACTGATGAATCTTTAGCATAGCTTCAAGAATGTGTGCGGGCGCGGCTACGTAACCGATACGCCAGCCCGTCATGGCATAGGCTTTGGAGAAGCCATCTAACAGGATCGTGCGCTCACGCATGCCAGGTAAAGCGGCAATGCTGGTGTGCTCTTGTCCATAGACCAGGCGGCTGTAGACCTCGTCTACGGCAACAATCAAATCGTGCTCTACGGCGAGTTTGGCGATACCCTCCAGTTCGGCGCGGGGAATAACAGCACCAGTAGGGTTATTGGGGTTGCCGAGTAAGATCATCTTGGAGTTGGGCGTGATGGCGGCCTCGGTCTCAGAGGCACGTACACCAAAATCATATTTGGCATAGGTTGGGACAATGACTGGCACCCCACCCGCGAAGACGATATCCGCTTCATAGGCCACATAGCCGGGGTCAGGCGAGATAACCTCATCACCGGGATCGATGATGGTACGCATTGTCAGGTCAACGCCCTCGCTCACACCAACTGTTACCAATATCTCCGTTTTGGGGTCGTATGAGAGACCATAGCGTCGTTGCAACATGGCAGCAATCTCTTCACGCAGTTCGAGAATACCGTAGTTCGAGGTATAGCGAGTATGACCCAGTTCGATTGAACGAATACCGGCCTGACGAATATGCGCTGGAGTCACAAAATCTGGTTCACCTACGCCCAACGAAATGACGTTCGGCATAGTGTTGATAATATCAAAGAATTTACGTATTCCAGAGGGTTTCACCTGGCGCACGCGCTGTGATAGCACCTCTCGTTTGAGCGTATCCATGGTAGGCATTTACCCCTTCTTTTAGTGTGGAGGTAGGAACTAAAATAGAGCAACATGGATTATTGCCTATTCCTACCCACTATGATAGTCTATGGAACAGGAAAGTAGTGCAGGCGGCTTTACCGCCTCAGATAGTAACCACTTACCTGTCCAATGTAACACATTTGAGGATGAATTGACAATGCACCAATTGCCTATGCAACCCGCTTCACAGACCAACCAATCCCACATCCTCAAACAGAGCGTTCTGATTGATACTGATATCGGCGATGATATAGATGACGCGCTAGCTCTTGCCCTAGCCTTACAATCTCCTGAGCTTGCTGTAAAAGGGATCACTACTGTTTTTGGCGATACACAACGCCGCGGGCAACTGGCACAATACCTGCTCAAGGTGTTTGAGCGTGAAGACATACCGGTAGCAGCTGGTATAGGAAATCCTATTCAATACCACCATCGCCCCTCCGGTGTACCACAGGCCGCCATGATAGATCATCACCTACCGTTACCTGCCCTCAGCCCGCTTTCTGGCCCAGAACTCATTGTAGAAACTGCCCTGGCTGCTCGTGGTAAGCTCACCCTGCTCTGCCTTGGGCCACTGACGAATGTGGCTACCGCCTTGAGTCTTGAGCCGCGCCTTTTCATGGCGATAGAACGTCTTGTGGTGATGGGTGGTTCCAGCCAGTATCCTTTTCCTGAATGGAATGTGCGTAGCGATGCTAGGGCGGCGCAGATAGTGTTGGGAGCGGGTATTCCTGTGACAATGCTGGGCTGGAATGTAACCACACGCTGCCAACTGCAAGCTAGCGATATACAACGTTTGCATTGCCATCATACGCCTCAAACACAGCTATTGAGTACATTACTGGCCATCTGGCAGAGACATCGACCACGCTGGCATCCAGCTCTCCCCTATCTACACGACCCGCTGACAGTGGTAACGCTCTGTGCGCCCGAACTGCTAGCATTTCGCGAGATAACGGCACGGGTCATCTCTCGTGGGCCGCTGTCAGGCTTTATGGTGCCACATCTATTGAATGGGCCTCTGGTACAAGGTGCAGTCAAGTTAGAGGCAGAGCAAGCGCGAGAGTGGATCATGGAAAGGTTATTGGCTCCATCACCCGCGCAGACTACGTAGCTTCTCGATGATACCCGGCACAGTGGAGAGGATCATATTAATATCCGCGTCGGTATTACCTTTGCCCAGTGTCAAGCGCAGACTGCCATGCACAGCTTCAGGAGACAACCCCATCGCCATCAAGACGTGCGATGGATCGACTGAACCAGAGGTGCAAGCGGAGCCAGTGGAAGCGGCAACACCCAGCATATCAAGATTCAAGAGGATAGATTCGCCCTCAACGCCATCGAAGCAGAAGCTCGCGTTGTTAGGGAGACGGTCGGTCGGATGCCCCGTCAATTGGCTGCCAGGAATGGTCAATAACCCATCGATCAGACGGTTGCGTAGCGCGGTAATGCGTGGCGTTACCTGTGGCAGTTCCTCGTAAGCAAGGCGCAGAGCAGTGGCAGCCCCGACGATACCAGCAACATTCTCTGTTCCGGCACGGCGTCCACGCTCCTGTGAACCACCTTGCAATTGCGGCAGGAGGCGCATACCCTGACGCACATAGAGTATACCAACTCCTTTGGGGCCATAAAACTTGTGCGCCGAGAGCGAAAGTAAGTCTGCGTTGAGAGCTGCTACATCTATTGGAAGCGCCCCCCCGGCCTGTACAGCATCGATATGAAAGGGAATCTTCCTGGCGCGACAAATGCATCCAATTTCTGCCACGGGTTCGATGGTGCCAACCTCATTGTTGGCATACATCACTGAAACAAGGATGGTCTGGTCTGTGAGGGCTTGCTCTACAGCGGTAGGATCAACACGCCCATAGCTATCCACGGACAGATAGGTCGTTTTGAAGCCAAAGCGGTCGAGATACTGGCAGGTATGGAGCACGGCATGATGCTCGATAGACGAGGTAATCAGGTGATTGCCCTTCTTCTGGGCGGCATAGGCCATCCCTTTAATAGCCAGATTATCGCTTTCAGAGCCACAACCAGTAAAAGAGATTTCAGTGGGACGGCAGCCAAGGATATCGGCGACCTGTTCACGGGCGCGATCAATCGCTTGCATGGCGTGGCGACCAAGCGTGTAGATACTGCTGGCATTGCCATACTCCGTCATGAAGTATGGCAACATGGCGTCTAAGACCCGTGGGTCAAGAGCGGTAGTAGCAGCATGGTCGAGATAGATTGTGCGCTCTGGCATAATGGTTTCCTTCTATTGTGCCAGGCCGGCGGTATTCCAATCATAGAAGGTGTCGGGTTTGGCATTGGGAGAGTTGTACATGATCGTAATCAAGTTATGCGATAATAGCGGAATTTTACGGTAATCTCCCTGATAGAGCTTACCATTCAGATAGGCAGTCCAGCCACTCAAGTCCAGCTCAGATGGATACTTCAAACTTGAGAACTGCGTTGATGACCATTCATCGAGGAAATTACCCACGACAAAGGAATGTCCTGCTGGTGATTCTATATGGATGACGCCGGTAGTATCGTGTGTATGGAGCCAATAGAAGCAAGATGAATCACTGGCAATACCAATACCCTGGGAAAGTGGTACAGATTGACCATTAATAAAGATAGTCAAATGGGCATGGATGTGGAAAGCCGTCTGCTCCTGCTGATCACAATAGATATTGTCAACGGGCTGATAGGCCGAGTTCACAATAGCCTCTGTCTGAGGTTGCCCATTGCTATAAATGGCATAGGCGGCAATCGTCCCCACCAGGACGACTGCCGCGACAATGATACCAATTAGTGTAAAACGCCGCCTGCGAGCGGCCTGTTTTTGTTCAGCTTCACGACGTAGCTGTTCTTCCCGACGTTCCTGACGCCGATCTTGTTTCTTAGGGCGTCGCGTAATTTGTTTGCTCATCTAAAGCTCCACCAACTCTTAAAAATTGTGGCTCTCAGGCTTTTTTCTTCTTATAGAAGCCTTCGTTCATGCTGCCACTACGAAATCCCATCAAATCAAGTGTAACATAGACGTAGCCTATTTTGCGTAGCCCATCAGTCACTACCCGATTAATATCTTCCTCAAGTAGCCGAGGCATCTCAGCACGCTCTACTTCGATACGGGCAATTTTCCCATGATGGCGCACACGCAGATTATGGAAGCCCAGGTCATGGAGCAGTTTTTCTGCCCGGTAGACCATTTGCAATGAAGCTACATCAACCTTCATGCCATAGGCAATGCGCGAAGAGAAACAAGCCATGGCTGGCTTATTCCAGACCGGTACCCCCAGCAAGCGAGCCACAGCGCGAATCTCGCGCTTGCCCATACCCGCCTCTTTCAATGGTCCGCGCACGTTAAATTCACGCGCCGCACGTTGTCCAGGCCGGAAATCGCCATCATCGTCTTTATTTACTCCATAAGCAATATAGCGGAGTTTGTGCTTTTGCGCAAGTGGCTCTAGTTCCGTAAAAAGTTCATTTTTACAAAAGTAGCAGCGATTCACATCGTTGGCGGTGTAGCGTTCGTCTTCCAATTCGTGGGTTTGCAGCGTGAGTAAGGGGAGGTTCAGTTGGTTCGCTACAGCAATAGCCTCGTTTGTTTCTTCAGGTGCATAGGCTGGCGAAGCGGCGATGGCACCAACAGCATGTTCGCCCAGCACATCGTGCGCGACTTTCAATAACAACACGCTATCGACCCCACCCGAATAGGCCACCAGCACCGATTCCATCTCGCGCAGAATCGTTTGCAGATGCTCATATTTGGCTTGCGTCTCGGCATCTAAGACCTCAACATTATCACTATTGACGAAGTGGGTATCAAGCATGGTAAGGTATTCTCCTGGTAACGGTGTATACGCCTGTGGTTACACTATAATATGTTCGTCTTCAATAATATGTGCTTTCAATGGCACCTTGGCTGTAATTATATCACTTATGTACAAGGCACTCGTTGCTACACAATAGCGAGAAGTGTATCACTACGTGCGCTTTTTGGGCTGTGCCGCGGCTTCTTTATGCACCGCGACCCCGCCAGCGACGAGGAGAACGCCTGCGACCTCGACCAGTGTTGGGATCTGATGCAAAACAACGATGCCAATGATGGCGGCAGATGCTGGCAGTAGAGAGAGCAAGAGCGCAAATGTTGCTCGTGGCAACCGGGCCATGGCGAGCTGATCGCTCACATACGGGATGACCGACGAACACACACCAACACCAAAGCCAGCGAGGATCAACAGTGGCTGTGTCATCGCAGGCAAGGCCCCGGTGATCCCAATCGGGGTAATCGTGACGAGCGCGATGAGCATCGCGGCCCCCAATCGATCAATGCCGGCAGCACCGCCGTCCTGGGCGATGCGATGACCGAGTATGACATAGAGCATGAAGAAGCCACAGTTGGCAAATGCGAACAAGAAGCCAAGCGACTCTCCCCCAAAGCGTACATCCGTGAGGAGCCAGCCGCCTCCCGCAGCCAGTAGCAATGCGCCGATATTGCGCGGCGTCCGTGCGCCGAGAGCAGCAAGCGTGATGGGACCAAGGAACTCGATGGCTCCTACCGTTCCCAATGGAATACGGGAGATCGCCAAATAGAAACAGGCATTCATCAACGCAAGCACGATTCCTAACGCGAGCAAAACGCGTCGTTGTGACCAGGAGATGCCAACGAAGAAACGCCATGGTCGCCGCCACGCCGCAAAGACAACGGCGGCACTGGCGATGCGGAACCACGCCACACCAAGCACCGAGACATTGGAGAAAAGAAGCACTGCAAATGCAGGTCCGAGGTAGTGAAAGATGGCACTCACGAAAAAGTATACATGTGGCGGAATCTTGGCCGTCACGCCCGCTTTTTTCACCTGAAACATATCGTCTCCTAACGCTATTTCTTCCTCTTTTATGGTACAATAGAGATTAGTGAAAATACATAGCAAGTTTAAGGAGAAGGTAAACATATGGCTCAAGACATAAAGGAAAAACGAATATTCACTTATAAGACTTCGTATGAGCAGATTGACGCTGTCAATAGACGGGTACTGGAAGAATTGCAGCAAGACCCGCGATTAACCATGTCCGAACTGGGTCGCCGCATTGGGATGTCGTCGCCTGCCGTCACGGAACGCGTCCGTCGCCTGGAAGAAACCGGAGTGATTCGCGGCTACCGTCTGGATTTGGACCCTGTCGCACTTGGGCTACCGATTGCAGCTTACGTCCGTATCCGTCCAAACCCCGGACAGTTGCCGAGAATTGCGGAATTAGCGCGACAGATTCCTGAAGTCGTGGAATGTCACCGCGTCACTGGAGAAGACTGCTTCGTTCTCAAGGTGTATATTCCTGCTATCGACCAATTGGATCGGCTCCTCGATGGCTTCCTGTTATATGGTTCAACTACTACCACCATTATCCAGTCCTCACCTGTTCCTCTGCGACCTCCACCTTTACCAGAAGAGGCAGAAGCTTGAGTGGAAGAGGATATACTAATGCAGCAAAAACATTCCACCGCCGCTATTATCCTGGCGGCAGGTAGCTCCAGCCGCATGGGTGGCGGTCGCCATAAGCTCCTTTTACCATTGGAGGGTCGCCCGGTGCTGGCCCATGTCATTGATGCAACGCTGGCATCACAGGCACATCCCGTCGTGATTGTCCTGGGACACCAGGCCGAGCATGTGCGCACACAGCTAACCGCTTACACAGCATCCCCCGAAATTATCATCGTCGAGAATCCTGATTACCTGCAAGGCATGAGTACATCCATGCGCGTCGGGATACAGGAAATCATTTCCTACGGCTATAGGAAAAACGAACAGTGCGCGAATATTGATAGTGTGCTGATTCTTCTCGGCGATCAGCCCTTGATTACTCAACAGGGCATTGATGCGTTGATTACAGCATGGCGCACAAGCGGGAAACGCATTATGGCTCCACTTTATGCAGGGAAACGCGGCAATCCCCTCATCTTTGACGCCAGTCTCTTTTCTGAATTAATAGCGGTAACAGGTGACGAGGGTGGTCGGAGCGTGGTAGAGCGACACAAACAGGAACTGGCAACCATTGAATTGGGCGATGTAATAGCGAATTATGATGTAGATACCTGGGAAGCCTACCAACAGGTTGTTGAGGTCTGGCAGAACAAAGCAACACAAAAAACAACTGAAACTGAATAATGAAGGATAAGAAGCAAGATGGCAGTAAATGAGGATGAGCAACGCAAAAAGCAGGCGGCTTTCTGGCTGGAATATAGCCAGACGTTGTCTACAACTATTCGCTATACCGAGGCTCTTGCCGCGGCGGGACGAGCCGTTGCACTGGATGAGCAGAACGCGGAGGCATGGTACGTTAAAGGGACATGCCAGGCCATGCTGGCCCAGTATGAACAGGCTTTGGCGGACTTTGAACACGCGCTATCTCTAGACGAGGAATATGTTCCAGCGTGGGACGGCAAAGCCTGGGTGTTGGGCATTCTGGACAGGAAGACCGAGGCTTTGGCAGCAATTGACAGAGCGTTAGAACTTGACCCAGATTATTTTGAGGCGTTGAAACGCAAGAAACGTTTGTTGGCAATGTGATAGCTTGATGCTTTCTTTCTTGTCTTGAATCCTCACCACCTATGGTGGCTCGCAAAGGTTTTTTATAAGGTGTGCGTGGTTTTTTCTGCCCCGGCAGCAAAAACCCCGCACACCCTATGAACAGCGGGGGCGCCGTTGGCGG
>JBPCJY010000159.1:0-16494 GCA_051004815.1 Ktedonobacteraceae bacterium | reverse complement strand
GTGTGTAAGGGGGGGGGGGGGGGGGGGGGGGGGGGGGGGTGGGTTTTTTTTTTTTGTGGGGGGGGGCGAAAAAAACCAAAAAAAAAAAAACACAACCCCCCCCCCTCCGCCACCTCATCCTCCCCTTGTCCCTACGCCACGATGCCACTCTCTCCCTTTGGCAAAAACAGCATTAGATTTGGAAGTTGGTACTAACCTGGGCTATCGGTGGGCTAGAAGTCGGCTGTGCCAACATGATGAACGTAAACGAGCTATTGTTTTGCGGCATCATGAACGTTATCGTCCCGGTTGCCCCATTTGTGCCAGCATTAATAGGGGATGGTAAGGTGCTATTGGTAGATGAGTTAGTGACACTCCCTGACTGCAAGCGCATAGTATCGGCATTGGTATAAAAAGTGCTGTTCGTGGACGGATTGTCCGCCTTTAAGGTCAACACGATAAAGCGCATGCCCGTATCGGCCTGTTTTCCGTTCGCGCTTAAACTTGATGTCACAGATGTCAACGTCCAATTGACCCCACTATATTGAAACGCGGCATTCGGCGTGATTGATTTCAGCTTGTACGCGCTCAAATCAGCACTGCCCGTCAAAGGGACGCTCATCAGCGTCTCATTCGCGGCCCCAAATTGCAGACTCAACTGGTTGATCGGAATACTTTTCGTGAGCGAGTAATCTATCCAGTTGGTGCGCTGCACAGCCTGCTCAATAATTCCATCTACCTTTGAAGTGCCAGCCGTTACTGTCGTTTTATCCGGTAAAACGACATGTAACTGATTGGCGTAATTCAGGTACACCGTATCGGTAGTCGGATTATGTTCTTTCACATTGATACGCAATGTCACAGGTGAAGATGGTGAGGAATCATCCGCAAAACTGCTCGCTTCCTGTATATTGACAACGGTAAAATCAACGCTCGAGTAAGTCAGAGCTTGATTGATTTGCGCAGTGGTGGTTGGAATGGCCTGCGCAGTGCCGCTATTCCCATTACTACCGGTAGTGGTTGTCGTAGCAGTCGTGGTAGAATTAGCGGCATTTACGACATACCTGTAGAGCAGGTACGAACCACCGCCACACAGACCTACAATCAAGAGGATGACCAGCAGTACCCCACAACCGATTTGGCCCAGCACACCCTTGGAAGAGTCCTTTACTGGCTTCGCATAGGCGGGTACAGGCTGAGGAGCGGCTTGAAAATTCTGCTGCGCGGCTGGGAAGCTTTGCGGTGCCTGTGGTGGATAATACGTGTTGGCCCCGGAAGGTGGAGATTGGTTATATGCACCAAAAGGCGGCGGTGGCGGGGCTGATAGGTTAGACATATCTGGAACAGGTGGATACTGATCTCCGCTTGAAGCTGCTGAGGTAGGGACACCGAAGCCCGCATCTATCGTTGAGCCACAATTTGAGCAGAATCGTTGGCCAGGTGCCATCGGTGAACCACATTGGGGACAAAATGTTTGAGCCATAGCTTCTCTCCTTCGGGCAAAGCTAGACGTTAGCTTGCACTGAGCAAGAATTTAAAATTTGTATCGTAAAGCAGTGTAACAGTAGTATGAACCAAAGTATATCAGCATTTATGCAGATTCATTATAACGTGTGCCATAACGTGACTATTGGATATCTCACAGAAAAAAAATCAGGAGAGTTGAAAAGCTGTGCTGGCCTGATCGGCCCCACTTTGTGGCAACAAGAGGAGGGTAAAGGCATTGCTGCCCTGGGGCATAAGGAAGGTAACGGTGCCAGTGTTCCCAGTCTCTCCTGTATCAAATGAGACGGGCAGGGTCGTATCCTTTGGTGTGGCAGTGCTATTGCCCGTTTTCAGGCGGACATAGTCGTAGGCCGAACCGGGGATAGCTTGCTGCGACAGTGGGTTGTCCACTTTAAGCGTTACCACAATATAGACATTGCCCTTACTGGCTTGCTGACCAGCAATACTAAGCTGCGCGATGGCATTGGTGAGCGTATAATTTAGCCCCAGATAGGGCATCGGCCCATTGAGCTTCACCGACTTAGGGGCATACTTGCTCACATCCGCGTGAGCCGTCAGCGGAATAGTCATTTGAGCCTCATTCGCCGCCCCCAGTCGCACTGACAATTGGTTGATCTTCGTGCTGCTTGGAACCGCGAAATCAACAAAGCTTGTTTGTGTCGCGGCGGGCGCGATACCCACCTTCGCTTTGACAAACGTTGGAGCTACCGCATTTTTGTTGGGTAAAATCAACCGTGCGATATCACTATACAGCCAACTAACCGTGGCAGCAGTAGGATTCTGCTCCTGGATAGTGAGGCGCACCATGCCGTCAGTGGCCGTGTTGGGATCGTTGACAAAGCTATCCGCTTGCTGTGCATGCTGGATGGTCAAATTCACACCTGCATAAGTCACGGTGGTATTGAGCTGCGTTGTGGTGATCGGCGGCTGCGTGCCTCCGTTCGGACTCCCAAGATGGATGCCCAGCACGCCAAAAGCAATATAACTGCCCAAACCAATGACGAGCAATAGCACCAAAAGGGCCAGTAATAAACCAATCCTCCCACGCTTACGTTTTGTGGGAGGCGGTGAAAATGGCGGTGGCGAGGTCGGATTCATAGTTGGAGGCGACCACGCAGGCTGCGTATTTGGCTGTGACGCTTGTGGGCTTGCCATATCGAACTGGATTGGTTGGGTAGGAATATCAGGATCATCAATAATAGTAGGTGCAGTGGATGCAGGACTCATGACAAGCCCACAGTGGGTACAAAAACGTTGACCCGCCACCGTGGCTTTGCCGCAACGTGGGCAAAAAGGTGGGATGGCCTGCGCCATAGCTATATATCTCCTTGAATAGTTACTTGCAACTATTTTATTGTAGCATAGTTTAAGCGATGGGCTATGATACAGGTCACATAATATCGTTGCAAACAACCTGATAGAAATCCGCCAGGTTGGGTGTGCCGAGGCCGGTAGTGTAATCCCAGCCAGTGGTGGCGGGATAATAGAGGTTATCGCCACGAGTCACATCATAAAATGGGTGCATACCACCATTTTTGTTGGCGGCAAGATAGAACATACTCGGCGAATAGGCATATTTGCCAATTTGTTTTATCAAGCCCTCGTTCACTAGTGCTATACCTGCCGCCCATATGGGTGCCGCGGCACTCGTTCCACCTACCGCGCCCCATTGCCCATTATAGTAAACGGCTAACGCATAGGCGGCGGCGGCAATATCTGGTATCTGGCGACTGCCACGCGAGTACTGATTATTTACACCGGACGCAGTCTGCCAGTTTGGCCGTCCGTATACTTGACTAAGACCACCACCACTGCCCCATTGATTTTTACAGGTGCGCAGATTTGAACCATCGGACCAGGCCGCCTCATTGGCACGATTCTGATTGCCATTAATTGAGAGATATGTCCCACCAACGGAAGTTGCCCAGGGGTCGCTGGCCGGAAAACTCACCGAGAGACTGCGGTAGACACGGTTAGTAAAGGCTGCACAGTCACCACTGGCAACAAAAACCGTCATATGCTCAACCTGCGTCAAGATTTGGATGCTCTTATCGATGGCAACACGATCATTCTGTGTAATATCGCCTTCCGCGGTGCCAAGGCTCAAACTAACAACGCTGCCTGCACTGGCATTGTTCGTGTTATCGTTGATAATCTGCTGCAATATATCGTCAACCTGCGTCCAGGTATCATAATCTGCATTCCCATCAGTCTCATAATCATTGATATTGACCGAGCGAGCCAGACCCGCGACCATCTCAATATCCAGCGTAGATTCGCCTATAGCCTGCGAGGGCGCACCATCAATATCGGTAGCGTGGAACTTACCCTGAAAGTTAATACAGTCAAAGTAGTTCTGAATATCATTGGAGTCAAAGCCGTCAATCTCGACCAGGTTCACGGTCATATTCTCCCCGTGCCAACCACGATTCCAAAGCTGATCGTAGCCGTAGGCATGGGCGACATCCTTTGGCAATAATGTCTGATTAAGGGCATTGCAATCCTGGGTTGGCTGACGTTGCGACCGTTGGGGTTGCAACTGCTGAGAGATTTCGCCGGTTTGTGGCGGCGTGCTGTAATTATCCAGGCCAGTGATGGCAGCTATTGAATCGACCAGGAACTTCGGCAGTTTCGGTGGTTTCGTGGGCGCAAAAAAGGTACGATTATTGAGCTTATGAGTCACAAAATTGGTTTGCAAAAGCCTGGCAAACGTTTTAGCTTTAGCGGTAATGGTGAGGTGCGTGCGCAATTTGCTCAGTTGCAGCCCGATGCCGCCCAGGTTAAAGAAATCCTTGATTTTCTGGTAGGTAGCATCGTCAACGCCGATCTGGTTCGCGAATTGCTCCAACCCCGAAGGATGGCCCGGTTGAATCTTCTGCTTAGCGAAATGGTCAAGCACGCTTTGGCTAACCTTAAAAGTGATACCTACACGCATGGGTGTCGTATCAGGCAATGGCCCAACCACGGGTGCGTTCAGGGCCTGTGCTGGTAAGTGCAGATCAACGGTGGTAAATTGCAATGGAGCAGGTGTGCCACAACTTGCCAGTGGCACCACTAACAGAAGCAGCCCCATTACACCTGCCAATACGCGATAATTGAGACAGTGCGTTAATCTATGAATACTCGTCATGAACGATCCTCCGCGATAAGATAAGCTGTGACTCATTGTTAGCTTTGTCTTTCTTTAGACACGATGTAACGTAGGAAAACAGTTCAAGATTGATGGCCAGGGCGACCGCAAGGGATCGCCCTGGTTGTCACCATCACATCCTCAGCCATCATTGACAGACCCTAGTTCACCTATGAATGCCTGTAGAGAAGTGGTATAATGAGGGTAAAATTGGAAAAGATATTCTACTTGTTGAGGATAGAAAAAAGATGCCAGAATTTAAAGTTGAAGCCCCCTTTTCACCGACAGGAGACCAGCCCGACGCTATTATGAAGCTGGTTGAAGGTATTAACAAGGGCAGCAAAATGCAGACATTGTTGGGTGTGACGGGCAGTGGAAAAACCTATACGGTTGCCAAAATCGTTGAGCAGGTGCAGAAGCCGACGCTGGTGCTTGCACCAAATAAGACCCTGGCGGCACAATTGTATAGCGAATACAAAGAGTTCTTTCCTAATAATGCGGTAGAATACTTTGTCTCCTACTATGACTACTATCAGCCAGAGGCGTATATAGCGCGGACAGATACCTATGTCGAAAAAGAGAGCATGTTGAACGAGGAGATCCAGAAACTGCGTCTCTCCGCCACACGTAGCCTCTTTGAACGCAAGGATGTCTTGATCGTTGCCTCCGTCTCCTGTATCTATGGACTGGGCAGTCCTGAAGAGTATGGACAGGTAGTGTTGACCTTGAAGGTGGGGGAAGATCGCCGCCGCGATAAGATTTTACGCCACCTGACGGAGATACAATACGAGCGCAACGATGCCAATTTCGTGCGTGGTCGCTTCCGCGTGCGTGGTGATGTGTTGGAAATCTTTCCCGCGTATGAAGATGTCGCAGTACGCGTTGAGTTTTTTGGCGACGAGATCGAGCGCATGACTGAGATCGATCCATTGACGGGTGAGGTGTTGGGCAAGCGTATACGACTGGATATCTATCCCGCCAAGCACTGGGTCACGACACAAGAACGCTTAAATCGCTCTATCGAGTTGATCGAAGCCGAGTTAGAAGAGCGTCTGGCGGTATTGGAAGCGGAAGGCAAACTGCTGGAAGCGGCACGATTGAAGCAGCGCACAAACTTCGATATAGAGATGCTGCGCGAGACCGGATTCTGCTCCGGTGTCGAGAACTATTCGCGCCACCTGGCCGGTCGTGGAGAGGGAGACCAACCCTGGACACTGTTGGACTATATGCCAGATGATTTCTTGCTGGTCGTGGACGAGTCGCACGTTGCGTTGCCGCAGGTACGCGGAATGTTCGCGGGCGACCGTTCGCGCAAACAGGTGCTCGTCGATTATGGCTTTCGTCTGCCATCGGCACTCGATAATCGACCATTGACCTTCCCAGAATTTGAGACACAGACCGATCAGGCTCTTTTTGTCTCCGCGACGCCGGGGCCATATGAATATGAGCATAGCGATGCCATTGTAGAGCAAGTTATCCGACCAACCGGCCTGCTCGACCCGCAGATCACTGTACATCCGACGAAGGGACAGATCGATGACCTGCTGGCAGAGATTCGGCTGCGGGTCACGAAGGGACAACGTGTCCTGGTCACGACATTGACCAAGAAGATGGCGGAAGACCTGGCCGACTATATGCAAGAGTTGAGCATCAAAGTTCACTACCTGCACTCCGAAATTGACACGATTGAGCGGATAGAGATTCTGCGTGATCTGCGCCTGGGCGTCTATGACGTGGTCGTGGGCATCAATTTGCTCCGTGAAGGACTTGACCTGCCAGAAGTGTCATTAGTAGCCATTCTCGACGCGGATAAAGAGGGCTTCTTGCGCTCCGAGGGGTCGCTCATCCAGACGGTTGGTCGTGCCGCCCGTCACATCGAGGGCAGTGTCATTATGTACGCGGACACGATGACCAAGTCGATGAAGCGAGCGATTGATGAGACCAACCGCCGCCGCAAGCTGCAAACCCTCTTCAACGAAACCCATAATATTACACCGCGTGGTATCAAGAAGGATGTGAAGACGCTCTCTGAGCGCATCAGGGCAATGAGTGGCGTAACAGCCGAGGCCAGTAATGGCAACATCGCTGTAGCACTGGCAGGTATTCCCAGGGACGAGGCCGTGCGCCTGATTAAGGATTTAGAGTCACAAATGAGGTCAGCCGCCAAACAGTTAGAGTTTGAGAAGGCGGGGCAGTTGCGTGACCAGATCATCGAGATACGCCGCTCGATGATAGAGTGATGGTACAATTTGTGCTTGGGTGGTTGTCCGCGGACAACCACCCAAGCACAAAGAAAGGTTTTTTATTTTTTATGCACCATAATCAGCATGATGATGCCCATACACATTCTCAAGGAGAGCACCAACCAACGCAGAGCGATTATTTGAGCGGGCCACAAATTGTTCCACGGCGCGTTCATCCCAATATGACGGTGGCGGAACTGATTGAGCAACAATTCCAGGCCTACAACTCGGCACGCCTGAATGAAGCGGCACGACTCTACGCCGAAGAGATGCTCGACCCGGCAAAAGATGTCACCATCGGGCTTACTATGGCCGGTGCATTGACACCGGCAGGTCTGGGCGGCTGCCTCATCACGCTGATGGAGAGCGGCTTCGTCGATTTCATGATTAGCACGGGTGCCAATCTCTATCACGATATGCACTATGCCCTGGCCATGTCGCTGCACCGCGGCGATTTCCGCCTGGATGATACCAAATTGCAGGAAGAAGGTGTCATCCGTATTTATGACATTCTTTTTGAAGACAAGGTCTTGCTCGATACCGATGCTTTTGTGCGCGAATGTCTCAAGAGCTTGCCCAATCGACCTATCGCGACCTCTGAATTACATCATCACCTGGGTACGCAATTGCTGAAAGCGGGTGTGAACCCGGAGGATTCGGTACTGGCACAGGCGGCACGCTGGAATGTGCCGATCTACACCTCGTCGCCGGGCGATTCGTCGATTGGCATGAACGTGGCTCGCAATGCCCTGGATGGTAGCCTGCTCACGCTTGATCCCCTCGCCGATGTGAATGAGACAACCGCGATTGTCCATCACGCAACACGCAACGGTGTCATTATCCTGGGCGGCGGTAGTCCTAAGAACTTCTACCTCCAGACACAGCCACAGCTCTGGGAAGTGTTGGGCATTCAAAAAGGTGGACACGATTACTTCATACAGATTACAGCGGATGCGCCACACTGGGGTGGTCTCTCTGGCGCAACGCCATCGGAGGCGGTTTCATGGGGGAAGATCAAGCCAGAACAACTCAGTAGCACAGTCGTGATTTATGGCGATTCAACTATCTCGCTTCCACTGCTCACAGCCTACGTAGTCAGTAGGGCCAAACCCCGTCCCAGGCGTGAGTTGTATGCCCAACGTGAAGCGTTACTCAAAGAGCTAAAAACGGCATATAACACAGGAAAAGAGGGCCGACCGTAAGGTCATTTTCTATCTAATACACATAAGTATTTGCATCTAATAGGCAAATCTGCTAGGTATTAGGTAGAAATGGGCTGGTAATTAGGTACAAACATCGCAGCTTTTCTTTTGATTAGCTTGACAACCTAATGTATAATAGCAATTGGTGTCAAAAATACACCTATGCAAAGTACATGCGCCACTTAGAGAGTGTGGCGGTTCAGGTTGTAGCGATAGCTACAGGAGGTAATTGCGATGTTGGTCCATTTGATGTTAGAACTGTATGGTTGTGATCGAGAACTATTGAGCAACGAGTCGCTCGTGCGACGTGCGTTGGATGAGTTTCCCGGTCGTGTAGACATGGAGAAAGTCAGTCCCGTTCACCTGTACGAAATTGAGACGTCAAATCCGTTGGATGCGGGTTTATCCGGTTTTGTGGTCATTGCCCAGAGCCATATTAGCCTGCACGCGTGGCCCGAATACGGTGAAGTCGATATTGATATCTGCTCCTGCAAGGAATTCAGCCAGGAAGATGCTATCGCCTTTGCTAAACACATCTTTCAGACGGATGATGTAGAGGCGCATTTCGTCGTGCGTGGCAACCGCTCACTGCGACCAGAGACTCCCGACCCCGTGCGCTACGCGGAAGCCGTTGCCGCCCGACAGAGCAGACTGGCGGTGCGCTAAAAAGAAGGAGACTAATACATATGACCGATTCGCGTGTGACCCAATTTGGTGCGCCAGATGCACCCTACTGCGATCCACAAACGGCTCGCGTAACGATTATTCCGGCTCCGCTCGAATATAGCGTGTGCTATATGAAAGGCACCAAACATGGGCCACAGGCGATTCTGGATGCTTCCAGCCAGATGGAACTCTACGACGAGGAACTGGATTGTTGTCCCATTGAAGTAGGCGTATACACACACCCAGCCTTAGATTACAGTGGCATGAGCCATGCACAAGCATTGGCAGCCACCGGTGCGGCTGTGCGAGAAGTGTTAGAGCGCGGACAGCTTCCTCTAACCATTGGTGGTGAACATTCCCTCTCGGCTCCTCCAATTGCCGCCGTACGCGATTATTTCCCTGATCTGACCGTCGTGCATATTGACGCCCATGGCGACTTACGCGATGAATATGAAGGCACTCCCCTCTCTCATGCCTCTATCGAGCGACGTGTTGTCAATATGGGTATTCCCCTCACCGAGATCGGTATTCGCAGTTTCAGCCCAGAAGAGGCCGCATTTATGCAAACGCGCCCCAACGTTGCCATTGTCTGGGGCTATCAATTAGCCAGGGGAACGGCTATTATGCCCTGGGAACGCCTGAGCCAACACACCTATGTCACTATCGACCTTGATGCTTTAGACCCCAGTGAAATGCCCGCCGTCGGCACGCCCGAACCAGGCGGTCTCCACTGGTATCAACTGCTCGATCTCTTCCGTGAAATATGCCGCCGCACCACAATTGTCGGCATGGACGTGGTCGAACTCTGCCCGATGGATGGGCAAACACGCGCCGACTTCTTGGCTGCAAAGCTGGTGTATAAGATGATTGGCTACCGCTTCTGTGATAAGTAGATACATGTAGGATAAGCAGAACCGATATGAATGAGACTTTTCTTGTATCGCTGACAAAACAATGTAACCGAATACAGAACTATACTCCTTATACTTCTATTGCCCATTTTCTCGTGATGCTTTGTCTGTGTGGTATAGTCTTCGCTGCCTGTGATACCTCATCGTTGACCACGCCGACCACTACGGGTGGGAAAAGCACGTTGCCGACGAACAATGGCTCGATTACCTATAGCACAAACGCCAGTGATGTACTGATACGTACATTTTATGGTGGTGGGAATAGGGGTACGCTGAATTTTAGTCCGGAAGTCAGCATCTATGGCGATGGCAGTTACATCCTTGGGCCTGGGCTACAGATGCAGCAAGGCAAGCTGACGGCGGATGTCCTGCAACAATTGCTGCATACGCTGGTTGATACCGATGGCCTACTCAATTTCACGCGGCAACAGTTCAATGATGTGCCAGACCAGAACGTCACCTTCCTGCAATTAATGCTCAATACGAAGCAATATGCCTACCAATATGGGAAATTTGGCACGCTGCAAGAGAGTGCCGCGGATATGGATGCGTACCATCGGCTCAATCAAGCCCTTACCACCATCACGACGACACTCAATGGGCCAACGCATCCCTATACCAATAGTACGGTGACACTGCTCGTCCACCAGGACTTTAGCCCCGACCTGACCACGGTCATTCCCAATTGGACATTGAGGGACTTTTCGCTGTATCAGTTAGCGGCCTATGAATGTGGCGTTACACCGCCGGACGAAACTGGCCCCAATGCCGATACGGGTTGCTTGACCTACACCATCCCGCACAATGCCTATCTTCCCAATGCCAGCCAGCTTTTAAGCACGCGGCAGTTGCTTAAAGGCCATCAGGAGGGTGAATTCTTTGAACAAGGGCTTTATTATCACGTTGTTCTGCGATCACTACTGCCCGATGAGTTGCCACAAAAGATGATTGCCATGCTTGGCAGCCAGGAATTCAACTACAGCGGCGTACCGTTATACAGTGGTGTTGTACCTACGCCAACAGCAACGCCGTGAGTTTGCGGGGGAAAGGAAAACCAAAAGTATAGGGTTGCGGCAATTCTATTACCGCTCGTGATATGAATGTGGTATACTATGAAAAGACGCGTCCTCAACAAATTGCCACAAAAAGTAATGCGCGTCGCATTTGCCAATACTGGTGCGGAACGACCGACGGGAGGTAACCTCAGAAACTTGCCGATTCGTCCACCACTTAGATCAAGTAGCCCTCAATTGGGATAATCCTGAAAGGAACCATGACCAGAGATTTTAATAAGCCAGGACGAGACGACGTGCGCCCGTTTTCTCGCCCTCAACCATCAAACAGGCCCGGAGAAGAGCGATCTCCACGCCCCGCTCGCCCTCGCCTGAATCGTGAAACGGTAGACCGTGCATGGGAGTCTGGTGCTCCTACACAACACGCTGACTACCGCACACGTAGCAACAATGGACAACCACCACGCAATAGCTGGCGGAATAACCAGCAATCAGAGCATTCCCCTGCTCAAAATGGTCGCAAGCCCTTCGGCAACCGCCCTGACGGTAATCGACGCTTTGATCGTACCCCCAATGAGGGGTACCAGGACAACCGCTCGCGATCTTTCGGCACAGATCGCCAACAAAATCAATTTGGTGAACGGCGCAATAACGATGTTCGCGGCAATGCTGGCGGCCCCAATAGATATGGAGCACGTCCAGGTTACGGCGATACGAATACCAATAACAGACCCTATGGGCAGCGTCCTCCATTCCGTGAGCACGAGCAGGGACGTGGCTATCCGCAGCGAGATACCGGGGGTAATAACCGCGCTCCTCGTAGTTTTGACCGCGACAGCCGTCCCGCACCAGGGAATGAACGACCATTCCGTAGTTTTGACCGCGATAGTCGTCCCACACAAGGTGGCGAGCGACCATTCCGTAGTTTTGATCGTGATAGCCGTCCCGCACCGAGTGGCGAACGGCCCCAGCGCAGTTTTGATCGCGACAGCCGTCCCCCGCGTAGTTTCGACCGTGGCAGCCGACCTACGCGCAGCTTTGATCGCGGCAATCGCCAGCCTTATAATACACCGCAGCGGGATACACAGAATCCACGTTGGCAGAGTCGTCCAGCGACGCAACACCAGCACGCCGTCCGTGAGCAGTTTGCCGAGGATGCACCTCAGGGGCATTTCGAGGGTGACTACGAGCGTTTCAATACGCAGGAGCAGCAGGAACGTCGGCGACCACCTTCGGCAGGGCGTCCTTTCCAGGGGAAAAAGCCCGTTGATAAACCTCTTGCACGGCCCGAGGGAGAGGAACTGCATGTTACGCGCTTGCCTGATGGACGTGTCTTGAAAGGATCACGGCCAGCACAGCGCAGAGATGCCCAGTTCTGGACAGACATTGCCAAAGAGACTGAGAACCTGGTTGAGCAGGTCGCGACTCCAGCAGTTCCGACTGAGGAGCAAGGACAGCACGAGCAGGACGAAGCAGCACAAGAAACACAGCCACAAGCACAAGTAGTGCCGGTGGATGTAGAAGGCGTAAAGAGTGCTGAGAGTGCTGAAGGAACTGTCGGCGACGCGCAGGTTCCACCCGTGAAGCGCAAGCCACGCACACGATCAGCCAGTTCCGTTATTCGTGAAAAGAAGCCTAGAGCCAAAGCAGATACCACGAAGCCACGTTCGACCGGGCCAAAACCATCGCGACGCGGCTACAAGTGGCCTACCCCTTAAAGCTGGTCCCTAACGTAGCGATACACAATAGCATCTCACAGTACAAAGTGAGATGCTATTGTTGCTGAATATCCTGAGAGACACGAGTATGCATATCAGAACAGTTTTAGGGCCGATACCGCCTGAAAACCTGGGTATCACCTTAGGACACGAGCATCTGCTCATTGATTTACGCGGGCTGTGGGACGATCCTCCGCCTGAACGGGCATATCTCATCGACCAGGAGCCAACGTTGGCAAACCTGGGCGCACTCCTACGCAATCCATACGACTCGAAGCCCAATTTGCTGATCGATGATCCGCAGGTAAGCATACAAGAACTCATGCGCTATCGTGATGCTGGTGGGCAAGGGCTTATCGACATGACAACAGTGGGCATCAAGCCGAACCCGGAGGCACTATGTACCATAGCGCGACAGACAGGCATCCATGTCGTCGCTGGTTGTGGCTACTATCGCCAACCGTTGTTACCGCCATCGCTGCATGAGCGCAGCACGGAGCAGATTGCCGAAGACCTACTGCACTGGCTCCAGGAGGGCATGTATGGTACAACCATACGTGCTGGCATAATGGGGGAATTGGGTACAAGCTCTCCGCTTTTTCCTTTCGAGGAACGCCAATTGCGAGCAGCAGCTCGCGTGCAGCAACAAACAGGAGCGAGTATCAACGTCCATCCGCTCATCTGGGGACATGAGCATTTGCGTATCCTTGATATTTTAGAAGAGGAAGGGGCTGACCTCAGACGTGTCGCCATCAGCCATTGTGATGAGTTGATCGAGCCTGCATGGCACACGCGTATCGCCGAGCGCGGAGCCGTGCTCTCGTTTGATACGTTCGGCTCTGAAACCTATTTTGATCGCAGCTTCGCACAGGAACCACGCGATACTGATCGTATTGAGTGTGTGCTGCGTATACTAGATAAGGGTTACGGCTCACAATTGACTCTGGCCCATGATATCTGTACCCGAACACAGTTCCATCGCTACGGCGGATGGGGCTGGGATCATATCCTCTGCAATATTGTACCGCGTCTGCGTCATGCTGGAGTTTCTCAGCAAGAATTGGATACTATCCTGATTGACACACCCAGGCGTCTAGTAACATTGGAAGGTGACGAATAAGGATGCTATATCCCAGCTACCTCAATCTGTATGAAACAGGTGAACTGGCAGAGCGTGCTGCCGCCGCCTGGGAAGTCTTGCGCAGTTGCACCATCTGTCCGCAGAATTGTCGCTGCAACCGTATCGCTGGTAAAACTGGCGTCTGCCATTCCGGCACCGAGGCCATTGTCGCCTCGTGGAATGTTCACCGACGCGAGGAACCACCGATCAGTGGAACACGGGGGGCCGGTACGATCTTCTTTGGCTACTGTCAGGCCCGCTGCACCTATTGCCAGAATTTCTCATTGAGTCAGGGTGGTTTGGGGCATCGCGTTGGGCCGGAACGTTTGGCGGATATGATGCTCTATCTACAAAAGAAGCGTTGCCATAACCTGGACCTGGTTACGCCCACGCACTTTGTGCCACAAATATTGGCGGCACTGGTGGTCGCTTGCGACAAAGGGCTGCACCTGCCCATTGTCTACAATTGTGCGGGCTACGAAAACCTGGAAACGCTGAAACTGTTGGATGGCGTGGTCGATATGTACCTGCCGGATGCGAAATATTCTGATAACAAAAACGCGCTGCGTACCTCCAAGATGCCGCGCTACGTCGATCACAATCAGATTACGTTGCGCGAGATGTATCGCCAGGTCGGGCCGTTGCAACTCGATGAAGAAGGCATTGGGCGGCGTGGACTGCTCATTCGCCATCTCGTTATGCCAGAAGACATATCCGGCACACGCGAAGTATTGCGCTGGATCGCCGAAGAATTAGGCACGGAGACACCCGTCAGCTTGATGGATCAGTACTTTCCGGCGTGGAAAGCGGTCAACGATCCCGTGCTGAATCGTCGCCTGACCTGGACAGAATACCGCTCCGCGCTGGATGCCCTGGAAGAATTTCAGTTAGACGCTGGCTATGTCCAGGAGGACTTGATGGAGCTAGACACCACTGCCACTCTTTAGCTAGATTCCGGGACACCTCCCAACCGTTGGTAGAGACGTGCTATAATCTGACAAAAGCAAAAAATATACAAGATCAGTATCAGGAGAGGCAATGTACGCTGTGTACAAACTGCCTCTTTTGCAGTCATATGTCTTTACCACGGGGAAGTGGCTGAATAGATCCGAAATGGAGAGTAATATGAATGATACGGCCACGTTGAGCCGCCTTTTTGCAGGTATCCAATCCGAACTTGACCAGGTGGATGTCACCTTTGAGAAACGGGCGACATCAGGACTCCCTATCCTGAATTCCGCTTCTATGCACGCACTTGGATCGCCGGGCAAACGTCTCAGAACAGCACTCACATTGCTCTCAGGCAAAATGAAAGCGTACAGTTTTGCTAAGCTCCTTCCTCTTAGCGTCGCCTTCGAGATGGTCCATCTAGCGACGCTTATTCATGACGACATCGTTGACAACGCCAAGACACGTCGTGGCAACCCCACCGTCAATGCACTGTGGGGCGACAATATCGCCATCCTGCTCGGCGACTACTACTTTGCCAAGACAGCAGGCTTGATTGCCGATATCAATGACAATCGTATCGATCACCTTTTTTCCGATACAGTCGCCACCGTCTGTGAGGGAACGATCCTGGAGATGATGACCGCGGGCCGCATTGACCTTACCATAGAGAGCTATTATGAAAAAATCAGCCATAAAACTGCCTGCTTAATCGCCGCCTGTTGCAAAGGCGGGGCCATTGTCAGTCAAGCATCTGACGATGAAATTGAACTGCTCTACGAGTATGGTTTGAACCTGGGTATCGCCTTCCAGATTATCGACGACATCCTGGACTATACAGAAGATCAGGCCACGATTGGTAAACCCGCTGGCAATGATTTACGCCAGGGCATGGTTACTTTACCATTAATCTACGCATTACAAGCGCAACCACAAAACGGGCATTATCAGCGCGTCCATGGCTTGCTTACAGGCACAGCACCAGTGGAAGAAGATATCTACTCTGTGGTCAATTGGGTAGTGACAGGGCAAGGTGTGGAGCGTTCTCGTGCGGACGCCCAGACCTATGCGGATAAAGCACGTCAGGCATTGTATCACTTTCCCGCCTCACAAGATCGTGCAGTCCTGGATGAGTTGATTGACTTCGTGGTCTCCCGCAACCACTAACAGGACAGAACAGTATGAGCGCAAAGATCTCTTTGGAAGAAAAATTTCGTGAGACGGGTGGCAAACGTCCCTACGTACAACGTCTTTTCGGGCGCATTGCCCGCATGTATGATATCATGAACCGCTTGATGAGCTTTGGCTTAGATCGCCGCTGGCGTGCCTTTGCCGCACGCTACCTGGCATTAAGCACCGGTGAGCTGGGGCTTGACCTTGGTACAGGCACCGCTGACCTCTCTATTGCTGTCATACGGCGTGCGGGACCAGGTACCCACATGATTGGCATGGATATTACGCCGGAGATGCTGGCATTAGGTCGTAGTAAAATAGCCCGCCTCGGATTACAGGATCGCATTGAATTGCGCGTTGGTGATGCCGAGCATATTGACTTGCCCGCTAACAGTGTTGATGGTTGCTGCTCCGCTTTTATGGTACGCAACCTGGCTGACATTCAGCAAGGGTTTCGGGAGATGTTGCGTGTTGTGCGACCAGGCGGGCGTGTAGTCTGCTTGGAGATCAGCCATCCTCGCGGTAAGATTTTTGGTTCACTGTTTCATTTCTACTTTTACCGGCTCGCCCCCTTGTTTGGTACCATCATTGGAAAAGCCTTTGAGGAATACAATTACCTGCCCCATTCGCTGACCCATTTTCCCGATGCTCCCACCTTGCAAACAATGATGGAAGAGATTGGTTGGCATGATGTACACTTCTATCGCCTGAATGGTGGCATTGTCACTGTCCATGTCGGAACAAAGCAATAGGATAGTAGAGAACAAGACGAGGGGTTAGTTCGTCCTGTGACGAACCCACCCCCCGTCTTTTTTTCTCCTATTCTCCTGCTTTTTTCCTAAATGGACAGTGGCAATGCCACCATTCCGGCGATAGAAGGGTGCA